>JAHFKM010000083.1 GCA_023245385.1 archaeon | reverse complement strand
CTGATACCCTAATTCATAAATCGCCTTGTTAATTAAACTAATCGCATCATGCGGATCATAAAGCGGCGGAGCAAAACCTCCTTCATCCCCAACATGAACTGCCGCCTTCCCATACTTATTCTGAATAATCTCCTTCAAACAATGATAAATCTCTGAACTAACCATCGCCGCTTCAGCAAAAGACTTCGCTTTCACAGGAGCAATCATAAACTCCTGAATCTTCAAATTCCCCTCAGCATGTTTCCCCCCATTAATAAGATTAGAAAAAGGAATCGGAAGAATTCTACTTTTACCAAGATGAGCATAAAGAGGAATACCCTTAGTGTGCGCCGCACATCTGGAAGCAGCAAGACTAACACTAAGAAGCGCATTCGCTCCCAATCGTGATTTGTTTTCTGTTCCATCAACTGTAATCATTAACTCATCAATACTTCTTTGATCATTCACATCCTTTCCTAACAGTTTTTTTGCTAAAATATTATTAACATTATGAACCGCAGTATATACTGACTTACCATTATAATGCTTTGTTCCATCTCTTAACTCCAGAGCCTCATAAATACCTGTTGATACTCCTGAAGGGACGATAGCTCTTCCTGAAAATTTTCCAGCATGAACTTCAGTTTCAACTGTGGGATTTCCTCTTGAATCAAGAACTTGCCGCGCATGTATAGCACTTATTTTTATTACCACGTCAATCTTTTCCTTTCCAATTTTCAGAGTGAAGCTGCTATTTAATGATTTCTGAATGTGTACTGTTTTGAAATATACTTTTGATCATAATCTTTTTAACAATTAATAAACTTAGACTCAGAATAAAACTATTCCTATCTCGGCACTCCCAGTTGTAGCAAGCTGCGTGGCATTAAACTAAAATAGGAATAAAGTCTGACAAATTTTTTAACACTACTACTAAGTTTTATAATAGTCCAACGCCTCAGTATAATACATTCTCGCTCCCTTATTAAAATGCTTCCCTAAAGGCTGGATGCGTCTAAGATACTCCACAACATCTTTCTTTTGCGCTAGCTTTTCCACATCTTTTCTCAACACTTCTCCGGAGATACTATTCTTTTTACTAAAGAAACTGTTCTTTAAATATTTTTTAACAATTTTCTGAGTCTCAAGATTTTTTTTAAGAAGTTCATTAAACTCTTCTAAGGAAACTGTCCTTTTAGTATAAAATGCAAGTACATTACTTGTGAGAAGGAGCGCTCGGTTCGTTTTCTCCTCTCGTTCATTTTTAAGCATCGAAAGCGCTTCAAGTTGCAAATTTAACGCTCTTCTCTTTTTCATGAACAACTGTTCCAACAGGATTAGATAATGTTCCAAAGAAGGAAGATTTTTTTGTATTTTACACTGTTCAAGAGTAGAAAGCGCTTCAAGAATCCTCAAACTCACCCTTTCTGTCTGTTCCTTAATATTTGTTTGTTTAAGCGCATTATGAAGACAAAGAAGCTTCGCTGTCGAATATTGCTTATTTAAATTGTGAAAAAGCTTTTTTGTAATATTTTTATCTTCTGAGAAACTCACTCTCAACTCCCTTATCTTTTTATACAAAAGATTAAAATTCATATGCAAGGTTACGATACTTTTATCTATAAGTTCCTTAAACTGCTCTTGAGATTTTCCTGAACCAACAATTCTTTTTTGAATTGTTTTCTGCTCTTGATAAAGAGAACTTATTCTTTCTTTGATCTCTTTAAGCAGAACACGCTCTTGTTTGGTAATACTATTAAGTGTTGTAAGAAGATTTGAGACAGTATCACCTTTTTTCATAAGCTCATTTTATTCTACTTTCTATAAAAAGCTTGCGTTGAGTCTTTACAAGCCCAGGAAAAATCCTTTTTGACTGAAGTAAGTGAACTGAAAGAACAAATATCAAGTCAGTAGTTTCAAAAAATAATTTCTCAAGTTTAGAAAAAAGTAAAGCTCTTAAACAAAGACATTAAGAAAGAAAAGATGAACTATCACTATTTAGAACACACAGCAGATGTTCTGTTCGAAGCTTATGGAAAGGATTTGAATGAATTATTCAGAAATACTGGTTTAGCAACTGAAGAGGTAATGGTAGAACTAAAAACATTAACTTCGAAATCTGAACATAAAATTACCCTAGAAGAAAAGACTGTCGATGATTTACTCTATCACTTCTTGGAAGAGCTAATTTTTTTGAAAGACACAGAACTTTTATTATTTAAAGAGTTTGAAATGAATATTACTGAAAAAAAGAATTCTTTTAAGTTGTATGCCTTATGTAAAGGTGAAAAAATAAATCGTTCGAAACACAAACTTGGAAGAGATGTAAAAGCAGTTACCTTGCACGAGTTTGAAGTAAAGAAAGAAAATAGCCATTGGAAAGCAAAGGTCTTGTTGGATATTTAAGCAAAAAAGAATTTTTTTTGGCGGAAGGTTTCCGAAATTTTTCAGGAAAATTTTTAAAAGAAAAAAAATTTGAGGTGATTTCTGCTCATGATCTTGGTGCAAAAGGATTGAATGATGAACAACAATTGAAAATTGCTATAAATCATCGAAGTTTGTTAATTACGAATAACAAAAGAGATTTTTTAGAAGAATCAAAAGCGAATCAAGAAGAGCATTTTGGTATAATTATCATAACTCATCAGCATAAAACTATTTCCGGATTGTATAATCTTGCTAAAATGGTTTTTGACCAATATCTGAATTGGTATACCGCTGAAGAATTTAGAAATTTTGTGATATATCTATAATCACTCAATCAAGAATGTTCTAAATAATTTCCAGACAATGCATTAAAAGAGTGTAAAGAAAAGCCTTAAATAAAATTCAGATTCTCAAGAGTCTTATGGAAGAAGGATCAAGACTCGGAGCGCCGAAAGAAATCCAGAAAGTCGGAGAGGTTCTTTGGGAGTTACCAAAATCCTACAAAGCAGGAATGCAAGTTCCAGCAAGGATCGTAGCAACAAAAAAACTCTTAGACCAAATGGATGCTGGTGTCTTCGAGCAATTAACAAACGTAGCATGCTTGCCGGGAATCCAGAAGTATGCCTACTGTATGCCTGATGGGCACTGGGGCTATGGTTTTCCAATAGGTGGAGTAGCAGCGTTTGATGCGACCGAAGGAGTTATCTCTCCTGGAGGA
>JAHFKM010000018.1 GCA_023245385.1 archaeon | reverse complement strand
AATGGCGCTACGTTTGATATTCCAGTTTTAGAAAGATATTTTCGAACTGCGATCGACTTGCCACATTTCGATGTCAAGCACACATGTCTAAAACTTGGTCTTAATGGAGGTTTGAAAGAAGTTGAAAGACGCTTGAATCTAAAAAGACCAGAACATTTGTATGGACATCCAAGTGACGCATGGCGCGCCTTCCAAGCATCAGGTGATCGAGAATATTTAAATCTTTTAATAAAATATAACGAAGAAGATATCGTGAATTTGAAGCCTATCGCTGAATTCTGTTTTAGAGAATTAAAAGAAAGATTAATAAAATCTTAATAGTATGATTCATAAATGGGTTTGAAAGAGTTCGTTTCACCTCTTCTCCACTTTGTAGGTGTTGAAAAGGAAAATCCTTTGTCTTTAAGTCAATTGACTGAGCTGGGAAAGCTAGAGATAATTTTTAATAAAAAAGACCAAAAACTTCTTGAAATTCTCCCTGGAAGAGATAAAATAAAAGGTCTTCCCGTGTATATGATCGTCACCTACAAGCAGAAAGCAATAGCAAAAGTTTTTCCTGATCATGTGCAAGAGTTAAGGATTTTTGACAAAGAATTTAAGCCGCAAGATTATGTAAAGATAGAAGAACTGATAAAAAAGATAAATTTGATCTGTCAGAGAAAAGAGTAAGCTTCTTTAATCTTTTTTTCCCAGCAATAAGATGGATGATAAGTTGACTGCACTTTTAGTCCGCCATGAATTAATGAAATCTGTTCTCAAGCAGCGTTTAAATTATTTTAAAAAAACCGGAGAAGGCAATGAGAGTAGTTTATTCGCAGAATTATGTTTCTGTTTGTGCACACCCCAATCAAAAGCAAAAGCATGCGATACAGCAGTTAAGAGTTTAACAAAATCAGGAGATTTACTGAATGGTTCTGAAGAACAAATAAAAAAACATTTGTTAAAAGCTGGCGTGCGTTTCCATCACAACAAATCACGCTATATTGTGAACGCGAGAATATTTTTTACAGAACAAAGTTTGAAAAGTAAGATCCTTTCAGAAACAAAGCTCTCAGATCTTCGTGAATGGCTGGTCAAGAATGTGAAAGGACTTGGAATGAAAGAGTCTTCCCATTTTTTGAGAAATATAGGAATCTATGGAAATCTCGCAATCTTAGACAGACATATTTTAAAAAACATGGTAAAATATAAAATAATAAGAAATATCCCAAAAAGTTTAACAAAGAAAAAATATTTACATCTTGAAAAAAAACTAAATAAATTTGCAGAAAAAATAAAAATTCCCTCTGAGGAACTAGACCTATTATTCTGGTCTGAAGAAACAGGTGAAGTGTTTAAATAAGATGTTTTTTAACTTCTCTCATGAAATATTCTTCAAAAAGCGAAGAATCTTGAACATGCGCCGCCCCCGCTGCTTCCGGATGCCCTCCTCCCTGAGGATACCCCAATGCTTCTACCGTAATTTTAGTAATTAATCCTAGGTTAACGTTCAGATCCCTTCTTCTTAAAGAATATTTGTAGGTTCCATCTTTACTTTTACTCTTGAGAATAATAACCTTGTCTGGATTTTTATCACAGATTAAGCTTGAAAGTTTAGAAGTGAATCTAAGCTCAGGTGTTTGAATCTCGTAGAGTATAAATACCTCTCTCATAATTTTTCTCTTTTCAAATTTTTCTAATTCCCTACTAAGAATTTTCTGGTACAATTTGAGATGTTTTTGAAGATAAAGAACTGATTTATTTTCTGAGAAAGTGAGCAATTCTTTAAGAGTAAATTGAGGATTTTGAAGAATTTTGTAAACAAGTTCTTGCGTACCCTTTTCTCCCTTTAAGACGTATGGTGCCCAAAACATATCCGTGAGTTCCTGAAACGATGATTGAAAAATATTATATTTTGTTAACTTTTTTGTCTTGAGCAGAGGAAGCAGTTCCTGAAACAACTCTTTGTACGCGAAAATTGTTTTTTTTATTTTAGGGAAAGCAGTTTCTATTCTATAATCACAGATTGTTCCTAAAGTGCTGATGTCTCTTACGAATGGTTTTTTAGAGGGAAGAATCTGATAAATAAGCTCAGAAGTGTTGCTATTTGGAAATCCAATCATAACAGGATTGATAATAATGACTTTTTCGAAAGCTTCTAAATCGGATTGTTTCCAAAGAAAATAATCTACAGTTAAAACACTTTTAACACCTTCCTGTTCTTTTCTTTGTACCCAATCTTTAGTAAGTGGGTTTCGCATACACTTGAAACGGGGTGATATTCTTTTATTCAAATAATAAATAATCGTCGATGTCGCACCATCAGGGTCTGCGTCTGAAATTACTAAATCAAAATTTTTGTTTACATGTTTTCTCGCTTCCTTATAGAACTCTTTTACAGTTGTCCCCCTGATAAGCTCGATATTTGTAAAATTTTTTAGGAACACTGTTTCGTTTTGATGATGGTCAATAACAACTAAATATATTCCCATCAAAGAAGGAAATAATAAGTTTTTTTATAGTTTGTGTTAGAGATTTTCCTTTCTTTGTTGAAGGTCATTAACCATTTTTCTAAAAAAATCCACAGAAGGAAGTGAACTTACCCTGTATTTATCACATAAAACGAGAAGTACCGAATATTCTGCTCCAATATCCTTGCATTGAAGAATGAGATCTGAAAGCTGTTTTTTGTTAGCTCCCTTAATAACTTTTTGAGAGAGCACGAAGAGTCCCTGAACTCTTACTCTGAGAAGAATAAGTTGCTCCCGAATCACTTCTTCATATACTCTTTTTTGATCTGCGCTTTCAAGATCCTTTGTCGCTCTTTCAAGGAGGTCAATAGAAGTTGCAATGAGTCCATCCTTGATCGCTTCTTCGCTCTTTAATAAGGTTTTTTCTGTACGAGCAAGAACACTAAGTGTCTGATTCATCTCTTTTAAATCACGAGAAGCTGCTTTAAGCCAAACTTTATCTTTTAGTCCAGGAATATCTTGTAGACCAACAATGAGTCTTGCTACTTCCGTGAGATCTTCTTTCGCATCTTCAAACTTTTTTCTCCCCAAATTTTTATTAAACCCTTCTGTCCCTTTTTCAATGCGTTTCTTAGCAGACTCACTCCACACCTGTTCTTGAACTGTTAATTCATGCATCCAGCCAAGATAGCTTGCGGTTGTACTGAACCCAGGTATTTTTCTAAGAGTATCAAGGATATTCCTGAGAATAGTGAGTGTTTCATATGCTTCTGAAAATTGTTCGTCCTCCAAGTATTGTTCAAAGGCTTTTTGTTGACCACCGATTTCCTTTTCAAGACCTGAAAAAATAAGAATTTTCGCTTCATTGATTTGATGTTCATAGAGTTGGAACTTTACATGATCCGGATGTATATTTTTGAGTGCCGCGAGACCTATTTTTGCTTTTTCTAAGTTTATGAACGCTGTTGGAAAATCAGGATCTTTTTGAGAGAGCGCTTGTTGAACCACTGTGAGTGCCTCTTGAACTTTTTCCGCTGAAAAAATAATCTCTCCTACTTTATCTTCAATCTCTTTTGGAGGCGCAGGTACTTCAATCACTTGTCGAACTATCGCCTGTTGAGGTCTTGGAACATCTTCTATCCTTTCTTTTTTTAAATAAGCTGAGAATGCTGTTCCTGCAACAATCGTGCCTGCGAGGACTCCTGCGAGAATACTACTAATCTTTCTCTTGCGCGTACCCCAGAGAAGATTTCGTAGAATAGCTAAATCCATCTTTTTTCAAATGTTTCATATGGAAGCTTGCTTATATAATTTTCTTTTTCCCTTCTAATCAAATGAGGCATAACTTCTAAGTTAAATATAAATAAGAGATAAAACCTATTTATTCTGTTCCCGAAAATACTCCCCCATTTGGAATAGCAACAAAAATCCATAAGAGAATTACGATTTTTCTTAAGAGGAAGATATTTAAGAAAGTTCCCTCACAAAATTCCTGAGTAAAAGTGGTGAAAAAGAAATCTTCTAAAAAATTATTATGTGTAAATTGTGGAACAAATAAATGCGAAAAGTTTGTTCTCCACAAAGGAAAATTATTTTGTTGTGATACATGCAAGAGTTCTTACGGTGATAAGAAGAAAGAAAAGGTGTGTGAGTTTTGTTAGATGGTTGTTAATTTTTCTGCTGTAAATCTTCCAGTAGTTATAGGCGCAGCAGTGATTGATAGCATTAATCCGTGCGCATTCGGGGTGCTGATTTTTTTGCTTGCTTTTTTATTAAAAACAGTAAAAAAGAAGTCTGTCATGATTTTGAACGGAGTAATTTACATTTTTGGCGTCTTTGTGACCTATCTTGTTGCTGGTTTGGTCTTGTTACCTCTTGTGAGGAAACTCGGTCAGTTTTCTGTTTGGTCATATAGAATTATTGGCGCGATTGTAATAATCTCCGGATTGTTAGAAATAAAAGATTATTTTTGGTACGGAAAAGGCTTTTCTTTAAGCATTGCTCCGAATAACGCGAAGAGAATTAAGATGTACACCCAAAAGATCGGTACAAAAAAAATTACAGCATTTCTTTTAGGATGCTTTGTTGCATTAGTTGAGCTTCCCTGTACAGGCGCAGTTTACCTGGCGATTCTTGCCTTAATGTCTTCCTCAGGATTTAACATTTCAAACGTCTGGTTTCTTCTCTTCTACAACCTCGTTTTTATTTTACCATTAGCCGTGATTCTCGCTTCTGTGGCTTATGGTGCAGACCTTAATTCATTTAAATCATGGAGAGAAGAACATCGCGGCTTGATGCGTCTTGTGATCGGAGTGTTATTAATCTTAATGGGAGTTTGGATGTTATATTCTGTTGCCGCGTTTAAACTTTGAATTATTCTATTCCCCCTCTAACTTTTTATTTTTCAGTCAGCTTTTCGAACCATGTCCCTAAGGTGAATGATTCTTCAGATGTTGTGTTATTTCCCAGAGTTAATCTTAATTCTTTTTCTTCAAGAGTAAGGATAGTATGTTCTAAGGAAACTTTTTTTCTGAAGAGCTTTCTTTGAGCATTATTTACGAAGATCAGTTTTCCTTTGTTGATAATATAACTATTTGCAAAAAATAGTTCTGAAATTTCTTTTATAAAATTAGGAAAAGCAGGAATGAGTTGCTCTTTGTGAGAATTCTCCTCTCTTTCAAAAAAAATATCAACTGAATAAGCTTTGTATCCACTGAGTAATCCTTTAGCAATAAGTTGATAGACTGATTTTGAAAATGGGGATTGTTCTGGAATCTTAAAACTAGTGAGTTCAAAGGTTTCTTCTCTGTGATTGTAAAAAAAGGTGAGATTGGAATAAGGAATAACTCTTTGTTCTTCGCATGTACGCAGATACATGTTTTGGATTATAACATCTTCTGTTGGTTTTTGAATTCCGTAAGCGAGAAAAGTCAACTCAGATGATCTTGGAAAAAGAGGGAGTGTTGTAAGCGCTTCCACAAGAAGCTTTTGTCGAGGATTTGTAATTACTGCGCTCATTGCGGACTTGCCTTAAATCAAGGAGATTATAAATATTCTCTCATTGAATTATAGAAGTTTCATTATAATAGTTCTAATTTTGAAAGTAAAAGCTTATATAGAATAATCTTTGAGAATGAGAGAAGAGTGTGATGCTATGCCTAAAAAAGTGATTCAAAAATTTGAAGTAAAATTCTTAGAAATTTTAGGCGAAAATGGAACCTGTGATGAGAACATAAAACCACAAATCTCTTCCAAGGTTCTCCTTGAAATGTACAAATGGATGTTTCTCGGAAGAGTGTTTGATAATAAAATGTTTAGTTTGCAACGCCAAGGAAAGCTCGGAACATTCGCGCAGACAAAAGGTCATGAAGCTGTACAAATAGGCGCAGCATTCGCTTTAAAAAAAGAAGATTGGTTAGTTCCCTATTTTCGTGAGCAGCTGATTACTCTAATTCGCGATGTCCCTATGGAGAACATTTTGATGTATTACACTGGAGATGAACGTGGACAACAGTACCAGAAAGGATGGAATGTTTTGCCCGTATGCATTCCTGTCGCGACACAGTTGTTGCATGCTGTCGGCATGGCATGGGCATTTAAGTTGAAAAAGAAAAAGAATGTTGTATTAGCGTTTTGTGGAGATGGCGCAACATCAGAAGGAGATTTTCATGAAGCCTTAAACTTCGCTTCTGTCTTTAAAGTACCAGTTGTGTTCCTCTGCCAGAACAATCAGTACGCGATCTCAGTCCCATTAAAAAAACAAACAGCTTCTGAAACCCTAGCACAAAAAGCGATCGCTTATGGAATGTCTTCCCTGAAAATTGACGGAAATGATATTTTTGCAGTCTACAAAGGAGTAAAAGAAGCTGTTGAACTCGCAAGAAAAGGAAAAGGTCCAAGTTTTCTCGAATGCTTAACCTACAGAGTAACAGATCACACCACATCCGATGACGCTTCCAGATATAGACCTATAAAAGAAGTGAAGATATGGGAAGCACGTGATCCGATCTTAAGACTGAGAAAATATTTAGAAAAAAAGAAATTGTGGAATAAAAAGAAAGAAGGAATACTCTATCAAGACGTGCAGAAAAAAGTGAATACAGCAGTGAAAAAAGCTGAAAATGTTTCTGCTCCTTCCTTTGAAGATATGTTCAGATATACCTACAAAGAGATGACTGCGGAGTTGAAAGAAGAGTTAGATTATTTAAAAAAAGTAAAGAACGATGAAAAATAAAACTGCTGGAAAAGAGATTAAAAATATTTTAAGTAGCGTAAAGCAGATGGTATTGTGTACGTGTAAGCAGAATAAACCCTGGGCTGCAACGGTGATCTTTGCGTTTGATGAGAATTTTAATTTGTATTTCTTTTCTTCTGCTGAAAGAAGGCATTCGAAAGAGATTGTGGGGAATGATGCTGTTGCTGGTGCTATTGCCTCGGAGCATAAGAAGGGATTGTATGAGCCTGTGCATCTTGGATTGCAGTTTGAAGGAGTGTGTAAGCTCGTATCTGCTGAAGAAGCGGGCGTAGCATACGAGCTCTACCGAAAGCAGCATCCGAGAATTACTGAGTTTCATGAAAGAAAAGATGCAAGGAGAGAGCTCTATAAAATTCGAGTAAGTACATTTGTTGTCTTTGATACGTCGAAGAAGAAAATGAGGCAGGAAATAAAATGGCGAAGTTAAGCATTGTCGAAGCAATTAATCTCGCGTTAAGGCAGGAGATGAAACGGGATAAGTCTGTTCTCGTTCTTGGAGAGGATGTGGGTGTTGATGGCGGAGTGTTTAGAGCGACTGAGGGCTTGTTAAAATTATTTGGAAAAGAAAGAGTAATTGACACTCCCCTATCAGAATCCGGAATTATAGGAACTTCGATCGGCTTGGCAATTGCCGGAATGAAACCTGTCGCTGAGATTCAATTTGACGGATTTATTTATCCTGGGTTTGACCAGTTAATTTCCCATGCTGCTCGAATGAGGACTCGTTCTCGTGGCGCCTATTCCTGCCCATTAGTAGTGAGAGCTCCATATGCTGGAGGAATCAAAGCGTTAGAACATCATTCTGAAAGTATGGAAGCATTGTATCGACATATTCCAGGATTAAAAGTAGTAATTCCTTCTACCCCTTCCGACGCAAAAGGATTGTTAATATCCGCGATTCGTGACCCAGATCCTGTACTCTTTTTAGAACCAAAAAGACTGTATCGCGCTCTACGTGAAGAAGTTCCTGAAAAAGAATATTTAATCCCTTTAGGAAGATCAAAAATTGTGCAAGAAGGTTCAGACGTGACTGTTGTTTCTTATGGCGCGAGCATGCATGAGACAAAGAAAGCTCTCGCAGAGTTGAATGAAAAATTTAGTATTGAATTAATCGATGTTAGAACAATCTCTCCATTAGATGATGAAACAATTATTACCTCCGTGAAAAAAACAGGAAGATGTGTCATTGTTCATGAAGGACCAAGATCGTGTGGCCTCGCTGCGGAAATTATCGCGAGGATTAATGAAAAAGCCTTACTAAGTCTGAAAGCGCCAGTTGTTCGAGTGACAGGCTTTGATACCGTGATGCCTTTAGCGAAATTAGAATGGGAATATATTCCAACAGTTTCAAGAATTAAGAAAGCGATTTTTGAAGTGACGGCGTTTTGAGCTATTCTTCAAAAAAAGAATTCTCTAATCTCTCCCATCTAAGTATGTTTCCCACATTCCTTTCCAACTTTTGAATTTGATAATAAGGCTTCTCTTTTTAATTATTTACAGGAGATTATTTTTTTAAAAAGCTTTATATGTCAAAGAATCTAGGGAAAATAACCATGGAAAAGCAGATTATAGGAGATATGGTTCTTTATGCCCGCGTGACAGATTCTGAAGGAAATATTATCAGACTTTGGCAAGATTTAAAAAATTCGGAGGAATAAAAAAAAATGGAAGTAGTATTACATTATGGGGCAATCTTAGTAACAGCAATAGTAGCAATGGCGCTTGGAGCACTGTGGTATTCTCCGGCAGTCTTTGGAAAAATGTGGATGAATCTCTGCGGTTTTACTGAAAAGCATATGGAAGAAGCAAAAAAGAAAGGAATGGGAAAATCAATGGTATTAGCTTTTTTAGCACAATTAGTCATGGCATATGTCTTAGCCCACTTTGTACAATATGCTGGCGCAGCTGGTTCAATTGTTGGAGGTTTGCAAGCTGGTTTTTGGATCTGGCTAGGGTTTATCGCGACAACACTTTTAAACTCTGTCCTATGGGAAGGGAAACCTGTAAAATTGTATCTTTTGAACATCGCACATTATTTGCTCGTGCTCTTAGTAAGTGGAGTAATCTTGGCTGTATGGACTTAAGATGAAATCACTCAAACACTCTGCAGATTTTAACGCAAGCCCACATGAAGTCTCTAAGTGTTTGATGGATTCTCATAAACATCCCCCATCCTTTACTTCTGCAAAGGAGGCTCAGTAAGAAGATTACTCGAAATCAATGAAGAAATCTTTAAGAGATTAAAGAAGGAAACCCTCTCAATTTATTTTTTTGAATAAGTTCTTTTGAGATATTTTTCTTTCCACGCTTCTGTTCCACCTATTACCGAGACAGTGTCAAACCCCTCTTCTTCTAAAAATGTTGCCGCGAGTAAAGAAGAATTTCCATGACTACAGAGGATATACACTGTTTCTTTCTTTTTAAGCTCCTGAAGATGGTGAGGAAGTTCTCGAAAAGGAATATTTTTTATTGAAGGAATATTGACATGCCCCTCTTCAAAAATCGCTGAAGGTCTAATATCAATAAGTTGAATATCTGCTGAGTCCAGTTTTTTCTTCAATTCTTCAATTGTTATTTCTCTCATATTTTGATAAATCCAAGTTTTTATATATTCTGATCTTTTCGAATGATCATTTGTACACTCAAACCATTATCTGAATTGACAGAGTACTTAACTTCATCTGAGTAGAGGTGGATCATGAATGTTCCGATTCCTGAGTTTTGATTAGTATCTTGTTTTACATCCGGAGCGAATTTGTAAAAACTGTAAGATTCCTGGATTTTTTCTCTGTGCTTGATGAATTGAGTGTAGAGAGGGAAGTTGGCGTTTATTTTTCCTCCCTGATCACTAATGATAACTTCAAAACTTGTCGTTGTAGCTTTGTAAGCGATGCTTATTTTTTTCTTTGGATCTTTTTTGTTTCCATGTTGATAGGCATTTCTAATCGCTTCTACGACAGCTGATACAAATTTTTGTTCTTTACCTGTATGTTTTCCTTTTTTACAGATTTCTATAACTTGAGGATAGTAGTCGAGAACGCTTTCAGTATCTCCAATAAAGATGTTAAGGTAATTATATTGATCTCCAGGCTGAAATCTTGGAAGGTTAGTTTTTTTCAAGTCGATTTCATCTCTAAATGCGCTTCGTGTAATCGATTGAGCATTTTCCATGGCGAAGATGTCGTCGATTGATTCTATTTTTCCCGAGGTCATTACTTAGAGAAGGGTTTAGTTTTTATAAATCTTTCTATAATAACTATTTAATAGTAGTTAATTTATTTTTTTAATTCTAAGTGCAAGAGTGTTGAAGCAATCGGCTGTGCAAGCTGGTTAGTGCTAGAAATCCCCCCAATATCATAAGTTTTGAACCTTCCTTCATTAAGAACAAGATGAACAGCCTGAATAATACTATTAGCAGCTTTATGTTCCCCAAGATAATTAAGCATCATCACTCCAGCAAGAATCATAGCAAGAGGATTGACCTTATTCATATTCGTATATTTCGCCGCTGTACCATGAACTGTTTCAAAAAGCGCATAATTTTTCCCAAAATGACAAACAGGAACCATACCAACACCTCCAACAAGCGCTGTTACTTGCGCTGCGATAATACTAGCAGTAAAGTTTTCAGCAAGAACAACATCAAACTGCACAGAATTTTTAAAAAGCTCCCTACAAAAAGAATCTACAGAAAAAGAAGTAGCAGATATCTTCCTGTACTTTTTAGCTGTTCTTAGCGCGGTTTCTAAAAAAAACCCGTCACTTAAAGGAAGAATATCTTTTTTGTGAAGTATTGCTAATCTATTTTTCCTTTCAAGACTATATTCAAGCGCTGTTAAAGTACTATTTTTTGTTCCTTTACCTGTTATTACCCTCGAAGCGACCGCTCTCTGTCCTTTCTTTTGTTCAAGCCCAGAAAGACCCTCGCTCCGTTCCTGAACAAGTAAAAAATTTATGCCTGAAAGAAGCGCAACATGAGGAAAAGAATGAAAAAAATAAACACTTGAAAACAAATCAAACTTCTTTCTTAAAATCTCACTAACACTAACATGACCCTGAGCGCAGCTAATTGACGCTTTAAGACACGCATCCATCTCCTGAAGAAGAGTAAAAGTTGTTTTTGGAAGCTGCGTTTGATAGCGTGAAATACAGTTCGCTCCCGCATCCCCATAATACAATTCAAGATGAAAACCGAAACGCTCCTGTGCAACATCCAGAACCTTTAAACAAGCTCCTATAACCTCTGGTCCTATTCCATCTCCAGCTAAGACTCCTATTTTATAAACACGTGTCATCTCTTTTCAAGACTATTAAGAAAGTTTAGATTATTTAAAGATTTGTTTGGGAAAGTAATCTTTTTAATCTCAGCAAAAAATAACTTATAAGATGCAAGATCCAATTCAAATATTAGAAAAAACAAAATCAACACTCATCTTAGTTGAAGGAATAAAAGACAAGCAAGCGCTCGAATCCTTAGGATTTACAAGAGTAATAACCTTAAAAAACAGGCCTTTATTTGAAGTTGTAGAATCTATTGAAGAGAAAGAAATTATTTTATTAACAGATTTAGACAAAGAAGGAAAGAAACTCTTTTCAATCCTAAGAAAAGGACTTGAAAGAAGAGGCGTTAAAACAAATAATAACTTAAGAAGGATATTAGCAAGATTGGGTGTAAAAACAATTGAATCATTGAAAGAGAAGGATTTTGAAAATGCAAATAAGTAAAGGAATAGAACTAGTTGATCTCTGTCTTTATTTAAAAAAAGAGAAAGTATTAGTTATTCCAGACATGCATCTTGGTTTTGAAGAGGCCTTGAACAAAAAAGGTGTACTTATCCCAAGAGTTCAATTCAAAGACACAAAAGAAAGATTAGAAAAAATCTTGAAAATTTATCAAGCTTATCGTGTAGTTATCATTGGAGATTTAAAACATGAATTCGGAACGATCTCATCCACAGAATGGAAACATACCCTTGAAATTTTAGACTTAATCGAAAGCTATTCAAAAGAAATAATACTCTTAAAAGGAAACCATGATACAATCTTAGCGCCGATAGCACATAAAAAAAACTTAAAGATCTTAGATTTTATTTTAATCGAAGAGAACTTTTTGTGTCATGGAGATCTGATTCTAGAAAATGAAGAATTTAAAAAAGCAAAAAGAATAATTATAGGTCATGAACATCCCGCAATAACCTTAAGAGAGAAAGCGAAAGCAGAAACATACAAATGTTTTTTAAAAGGCTCATTCAAAGGAAAAGAATTGATCGTGATGCCATCATTTAATATCTTAACCACAGGAACAAACATTTTAAAACAAAAATTATTGAGCCCTTTTTTAGATCAGGATCTGGACAACTTTGAAGTTTTTATTATTGAAAACAAAGTATATAATTTTGGAAAAGTTAAGCATTTACTATAATCCCTACAACAGAATTGAATAATTCTTTAGAAAATATTACTAAAAAACCTAAATCTTTTTAAAGAAGATTGAACAAGAAAGGAAAATGGATGAAATAAAAGAAAAAGCGCATTATATCAGTGTTACCGGAATTATTAAAAAAGATAAGAAATATTTAATCTGTAAAAGAAGTCCTACTGAAAAATTATTTCCTAACAAATGGTGTGTTCCAGGAGGAAAGATTCAGCAAAATGACTTTATTTCAAATCCTAAAGACACAAGTGATCATTGGCTGAATATTTTTGAAAAAGTTTTGGAAAGAGAAATTTTTGAAGAAACTCATCTTAAAATAAAAAATATCGGCTATGTTTCTAATTTAGCCTTATTAAGACCAAACGGTTTCTCCACAATTATTGTAAGCTTGTGTGCTGAACATGAAGAAGGTGAAGTCATTTTAAATAAAACAGAATTAACTGATTACGCCTGGGTTTCTGTAAAAGAGGCAAAAAACTATGATCTTATTGAAAATATCTACGAACAGATTGAGAAAGCTGAAAATCAGTTTAAATAATTATTTTTTAGAATTTCTTTGTGGAAATTCGTATTCTTCAAGAAGATGTTCTCTCGCGTAGTTTGCGATCTCTTTTCATTGTCCATAACCAAAGATGTTTTTATCGTTTATAAGTTCAACGTAGTTTTTTTCGAAGAAATCACGAACTATTC
>JAHFKM010000082.1 GCA_023245385.1 archaeon | reverse complement strand
TATGTCTAACTCCTACATCAAAATGGCTGAAGAATCAATAACTGCTCTAGAGGGAGCTGCGAAAAGCAGAATATGGACTGCAACTATGACCTATTACATCTTCTATTACTCCTTATACTCACTCATGATACGAATCGGAATAAAATGCGAAAACCACTCATGCTCACTCGAATTTATGAAACAACTCCTAAAAGACTATTACACTCCTAAAGACATAGAAATGATTCAAAAAGCATTCCAATCAAGAATCGACTTACAATACTACTCAGATAGACCTGTAGACGAATACGCAATCCAAGAAACAAAAAAATACTGCAAAGAATTCTACATCAAAACCAAAGACAACCTCGCAAAAATAAACGAACAACAAATCCAAAAAATCAGACAAAACCTAAAATACCCCTAAAAATCATCACCAATAAACAGCAAGATGGATTTAAATAAAATTTATCCTAAATTAAGATTATGAGACTTCTTCAATAAAAAGAAGATCTGCACCAAGAGCCTGTCTTTCGTCCGGGGCATTTATAGTTAATTTCTAATAATTTAAAAGTCGTAAAACTTTTTTAAGCGTAAGAATTAGGTTATTTTAAAAGAATATTGAAAGATTAGGATTCATTCTCGACAGACAACGAGGAAGTTATAGGATTTTAAATATCGAGACGGAAGAATAATAGTCATTCTAAATCATTCTGGAGAAGAATTCTGACCAGGGTTACTTATTAAATTTATCAAAGAACTTAAAATAACTCGAGAAGAATTTTTTAAACTTCTAAAATAAGCTTCTTAATTTTTTGTTAGAATTTCACTAGCTTCTTTGGAGTTAAAAATTATTTTTTTGAGCGTATTTTAATTTTTTCAAAATCTTTTCTTGTTATTCCTCCGAATGTATGTTGTGCTTTTGCTTGTTCAACTTCGATATAACAGAGGGATTTTGGAACGATTTTTTTTATGTTCTTTTCGATCTCGTCGATTATTCTTTCTATTTTAGTAGTATTCAAATCTCTTTTTAGGTGTACTTCCAGATTAACGAGTACTTCTTTTGGACCGAGGTGGATGGCGCGAAAGTCAACAATTTGTCGAACTTCTTTGACGGTAAAAATTTTCGCGATGATTTCTTCTCTTTTCATCTCAGAAATTGATTCTCCTATGAGGAGTTTTTTTATTTCATAGGCGAGTGTTAAAGCAAATAACATTAATAATATACCAATAAGTAAGGAACCGACACCATCAAGGATTGGATTATTAAATAAGTAGGCTAAAAAAATTGAACATCCTGCGATTAGAATACTGAGTAGTGCGACACTATCTTCAAAAATAACAGTGAGTGTTACTGGGTTTTTTGAATGTTTAATTGCTTGAAAGATATTTTTTATACTTTCTGTTTTCATCTCACGGTGCAGGTCTTTATGGGCGATGCGAAGGGCATAACCTTCAAAAAATGCTGCGATAATTAAAGAGATGAATAAGAGGGGGAGATTTTTTAGGGGAACTGGGTTGAGAATTTTCGATATACCTTCTCGGATAGATAAGATTCCTGCGAAACCAAAGAGTAGCATGGCGACAATAAATGCGTAAAAGAATTGGATTTTTCCATATCCGAATGGATGATCTTTGTCTGGTGCTTTTTTACTTCTTTGGATTCCAACGAGGAGGAGGATTTGATTTCCTGTGTCTGAAAGTGAATGAAAGCTTTCTGCGAGCATTGCGCTGCTTTTTCCAAGAATGGCGGCAAGGAATTTGAAAGTTGCGACAGCGAGGTTTCCGATAAGTGCTACATAGACTGCTTTTTTACTACTCATAGGGATCTGCGAAAATCTCTCTTAATAAAGGTGTTTGATCCTTCTTTAGTGATTATAGGAGGAGGTTAATCTTGGCAGCGAGAACAAAATCATTCTCAGAAAGACCATTGATCGCGTGTGTCCATAAAAGGAGGTGTACTTCATTCCAGTGGATGCTAAAATCTGGATGATGGCCTTCACGCTCAGCAAGTGCAGCGACGTTATTTACAAATTTCATTGCTTCCTTAAAATCCTTAAAGACAAAGGTTCTAGAAATTTTCTTCTTAGATAAATTCCAGCCTTTTACACTTTTTAAGAATTCAAGAATTTTTTTCTTTTCTAAAGGTTTTCCAATACCTTCACAGGTGACACAGATTTTTTTTGAAAAGTCCATGCTAAACAGTCATACCTTCTCGTAGAACAGGGAGGATGCAGGTTCCTGAAATGCATTTTGTGCTTCTGCATTCATATGCTTCAGTGCATGCTGTGCCTGCTGGTTTCACGTTTCGTAAGCGTTTATCTTTGTCGCAATATCGTCCTTCAGTTACTGTTCCAAAAGGGATGCAGTCGCCATCAAAAAAACAGCCTTCGCATTGATCTATTTGTGAAGGAGTTTGAACTTGGGGAGTGAGGGTTGTTTCGCTATTTTTTTCTTTTAATGCAAGGGATAAATAGATGATTAATCCTAGAACTGCGAGAGCGAAAATACTTATTGCTATTTTTTTCCACATTTCTATTTCTAGGAGTTTCGCTCTTTTTTTGTGAAATGCTGAAGCGTGTATTTCTTCCATCAAGACTTTGAAGATTTTTATTTCTTCAGGAATACCTTTTAATTTTTTCCTTCCTACTTCTTCACAGGCGATTTCATTTTTGTTCATGGAGAGATAGACTGCTTCTGTGAGGTAGATTTCGTTCTCGTTAGTAATTCCTTCAACGCGGGAGGCAATATTTACTGCTTCTCCAAAAACATCTTTTCCTTTGGAATGTACTTCACCGCTATTAATCGCGACACGAACTTCAAGCTGATCTTCAACACTTGAACGTTCGTTGTGTTCAGTTAAGACTTTTTGAATTTTCATTCCACAAAGAACAGCGTTGGTGGGGCTTTCAAAGGTGACCATAAATGCGTCACCAATAGTCTTTACGATCTTTCCGCCGAATTTTTTAAATAGTGGTCGAATCAAGTGATCATGCGTTTTCAAGAGGTGAGATACTTTTTTTCTGGGCATTAAGGAGGTTCTTTTTGTAAAACCTTTAATATCTGTAAACATAATAGTAATGTGTCTTGTTTTCATGAGTATATTTTCTATGATAATCCTTAATAAAGATTATTCTTCACTCTTCAAGAAAAAATTTACTTTTTTAGTTGAGCGTCAATGAGCTGGATGAATTCTTCTTCGTTTAGT
>JAHFKM010000017.1 GCA_023245385.1 archaeon | reverse complement strand
AACAACTTTCGTAGTTCAGAGGTGGTTCTTTTCTTCAAAATGACATCACCTCTGAACTTTTCTAGTTCAAAGGAGTTTAAAAAAAGAACGATAACGTTTACAACTTTACTTTACATCACAGAAACTTTTATAAACAAGCTAAAAATTCACTCCTAAAACCAATTGTAAAAGGAAGCTCTTTTACACTCGCTTGCTGAGGTCACAAAAACGCAAGAAATTCTTGTGAGACATTGGTACACACACTCATGACAGACGAAACAAAAATAGTACCAGTAGACGACTACCTAAAAGTAGGATTACACATAGGTACAAAATTCAGAACAAAAGCAATGGCACCTTTCATTTTCAAAGTAAGACCAGACGGTTTATCAGTGCTCAACGTTCAAAAAATTGATGAACGCATCGGCATCGCAGCAAAATTCCTCACACACTACGAAGCAAAAGACATCCTCATTATCTGCAGAAGAGAAAACGGATGGAGAGCAGTAGAACTCTTCTCAAAACTCACCGGCATCAAATCTTACACCGGAAGATACCCACCAGGAATTTTAACGAACACTCAACTTGAAGACTTTATTGAAGTAAAACTTATTTTAGTAACAGACCCGTTCCCTGACAAAAATATTGTCGAAGACGCAGCTAAAATCGGAATCCCCGTAATCGCACTCTGCGACACAAACAATGAAATTCAAAATACTGATCTCGTCGTTCCCTGCAATAACAAAGGGAAAAAAAGTCTAGGATTAATTTTTTGGGTATTCACAAAAGAATATTTGAAAGCCAAAGGACAACTTGCAAAAGATGAAGACTTCACCTACAAAATCGACGACTTCAGCCCAGAATGAACAGAAGATTTAAATAAAAGATGGATATTCCAAAGGAGCGTGAACTAATGGTTTTAGATGACAAAATGACTGTTATGCAAGTACGGTCAAATTATTCTATTGTTTACCAATTCAAACCAACACTTAAACTTGAAAAAAAATGTGTAAAAACACAACAAGAATTTGTTAAATTTCTCAGAGGATTAACCGGAAACTGGAAAGATGGAGACTACTTCTTCAAAACAACAAAAGGAACCTTCGCATATTTCAACTTAAACGGAAATAAAATCAAACTCTTAAAAAAATCAAGACTCGGAAGAGAATACCTCTGCTGGCAATATTTTTTAAACTCAGACAAACAAGAAAAGAAAACTATATAAGCTTCCAATAAAAAGAGGAATTAATGCACGCACGAGTCGTAGGATTTATCGCAATAAAAGGAGGAGTAGGCAAAACTTCAACAGTCGCTAATCTCGGCGTTCTCCTCTCACAAGATTTTGAGAAAAAAGTACTTCTTGTTGACGCAAACTTCTCAGGACCAAACTTGGGATTACACTTTGGCTTCACCCACCCAAAATATACACTACACGATGTTCTCGAAGGAAAAATCCCTATAGAAAAAGCGATTTACGAACACAGTTCAGGACTGCATATTCTTCCAGCATCTTTACTTTCCAGAAAAGTCAATACAGAACAGTTTAAACAAGAAATTAAATCTCTGAAAAACAAATATGATTATATCCTACTTGACTCTTCCCCCTGCTTAAACGAAGAAATACTCGCCACGATCACAACTTCAGATGAACTATTCATTATCAGCACACCAGATTATGTAACACTAGCATCAACACTTCATTCTTTAAAAACAGCAAAACAAAAAAAAATCCACGTTTCCGGAATCATCCTAAACAAAATCCGGGGGAAAAAATACGAACTCACAATGAACGAGATTGAGGAAGCAACACAAATTCCTGTTGTATCACTTTTACACTATGATCCTCATATCCTCTCTTCAATCTCAAAAACACATCCTGCCGCATTCCTTACTCCAAAAAGCGAAGCAGTCGTCGAATACAAAAAACTCGCAGCCGCACTTGTTGGGGAACGCTACAAAGATCCAAGACTCTTTTCCAAAATCAGAAACCTTTTTTCTAAAAGTTTAACAAAAGAAGATATTAATCGCGCTGTAATCATGGAAAGCCATTATTGATTTTTTACTCAAACACTTAGCAAACTTTTAATTCTATAACTAGTAAAACAAATTATTCCATTAACAACAATTAAACTAAGCAGTCTTAACTTCTTCTTTCGATACAATACCCAAGGATTCTATTACCGATTTCTGACCATACAAAAGAACTTTCACATTCACTTGCACAATATTCTGATCAATATTATTTGAAGTAACAGTTTTCTTAACACGTATCCCCTGCTCAGCATTCTTTAACCTTAACCCAGGACCAGCAGTTAAGACAAGCTGCTTTCTTCCCACACCAAAAAGATCCTTCCTTACTGGGAAACCAGCATTATCACTCGCCCCACTAATTTCCAACTCATACCCCTCCAAACCAAGCTCTTCTCCACTAATCTTTTCACCAACTTTCTTATTCAAAAAAATATTATCCGGAAGAACCTTCTGATAACTCTTTCCAGCTTTCACATCATTAATAACAACCTTACATTCAACCATTACATTCCCCACATCGGATTTTCTTTTCGCTTTAACTCAGCGATTTCTTTCAAGACCAGAATTTCGTCTTCATTTAAATACTTTTTTAATTTCTTAAAAGCAAGAAACTGCTCTTCCGAAACATCAGCATATAAAATATCCCCTTCTTTTACCTGCCTATTCATTGTTACATCAGGCAAAGAAACAGCAACAGACTGACCTTTCTTCACTTCAGAAACATTTTCTCCCTCATGCTGCATTGCTTTCACAACAGTAACATACTTTTCCTTCATCAAAGGAGTTCCTGCTTTTAACTTTCCAGCAAGAATATCAACACCAACAATTGCAGGATTAGACTGTCTAAAAATATATCCCTCTAAAACTTTTATTTTACAAGGCCAAACAAGATTCTTTAACTTTCCCGCTTCAATCTCCTGCTTCTTTTTCTCAAGCCAAGACTGAAAATTATCTAATAAAGTATAAATAACTTCACTACTAAAAATTTTCACCTGCTCTGATTCTAAAATCTTCACATTAAACGCGAGAATAACACGATTTAAAGAATCCATCTCTGAAAGCGCTTCAGCAATATCCTTCTTAGAAACAGGACCAATACTCGCACGCTTTATCCTCATATTTCTTTCTTTTAATAAAGTAATCACCCCCTCCAAAGAACCAAGAGAATCAGCCTTAACAACAACCCCCTCCTCATCCAACTCCAACGTTAACTCTTTCACCTGCTCCATCATCTCAACCTTCGCACGCTCAAGATCCTTATTCGCCACAACCATAGGCATTCCAGGAATAACCTCATTAAGATTCGGAGCAGCAATTTTTACCCCAACAGCAGCATACACCTCTTTCACCTGCTTCAACTTTCCCCCTTCAGGAAAAAGCAAAGCCTTCACCTTTGTTACCACAGGATTGTGCAAGGTTCCAAGAACAATCTGATCCCCAACCTTAATATGACCATCATAAATAATAACATCAACTGTCGCACCTAAACCCTTTTCTTCAACAACTTCTAAAATTGTCCCTTTTGCAGGACTCTCACTTTCATACTGAAGAGTTCCCTCTAAAAAACGTTGCGCTAAACCAGTAATAACCATCAACAATTCAGGAATACCCTCACCTGTTTTCGCTGATGTCGGAATAATTGCGATTTGTTTTGAATAATCTTCAATCCTATCAAAACGTTCAGCATTCAGACCTAGTTCGTAAAGTTTTGCCACAAGATCATACATCTTTGTCTCTACTCCTTTTTTCACAGACTCATGCTGACCTGAAATATTCTTCACAAGCTGCTGATCCTTCTTTTTCCAGCCCTGAATCAAATCAATTTTATTTAAAGCAATCACAAAAGGAGTTTTTCCTTCTTTCAAAATTTCAATACTCTCCAAAGTCTGCGGTTTTATTCCTTCATTACAATCAACAACAAGAATCGCAATATCTGCAAGAGCACCACCTCTCCTCCTTAAGTTTGAAAAAGCTTTATGACCAGGCGTATCAAGAAAAAGCAAGCCAGGAACTTTTATCTTCGCAAGATCCAACAAATTCTTACAAACTTCCTGAATACTACTCATCGAAACAGCATACGCCTTAATTGACTGCGTAATGCGCCCAGGCTCAGACTCAACAATAGACGTTTTTTTTATCGTATCCACAATCTGGCTTTTTCCAGCATCAACATTTCCCAATATCGTTACAATAACCTGTCTTAACATTTTTTTACTCCTTCTTTTCTTACGCAACTCCAAGAATATATAAAGTCTTTTAGTGATCGTTTAGTCTGCCCTACAGAGCTTGAATTAAATTCCTTTTCAATTAAAACTTTTAGTAATTAAAAAAAAGAAGGATTTACGTTTATCCCCGAGAAAAAAAGATATCACCAAATAAGTATGTTTCTTCTCTTCTTAGCATTTATTTTTCTAAAAGCATTTCGTTCTATATAGGTTATATCTAAAATATCAGTTAAATATAAATAGAAATCAAAGTATATAGATGTATAGCATTTGTTGGGGGGTGGCCATAATGGTAATGCAAAGAAGAAAATCTTTCGATAATGAACAAGATCCCAGAATCTCTCTAGAAGAAGATCTGGAAGACGACAGGTGTAGTGACGCAGAATATGGTTTTTCAATGGGATATTACGGTGAAGAAGAATACTAATATTTTGGGTTTAGATAGGGTAGGTTTTCTCTAAATCCGGAAGACCACCCTATTATTATATACATTAACCTGGGGGTGGAACCATGAGATTATTATTCACAGAAAAAAGAATTTCTAGAGAAGAAATTATAGATCACCCTTCTTTAGACGAAGGCTTTGGTACAGATTTAGAAGAATATCCTTTTATGAGAGTCTACTTTAGAGAGGAGGAAACATAAATGCAAAATGATGAAGATATTCAATCCGTCCTCGTAGACATTGAAAAAAAAATCCGTACCATACGTCAAGAACTTGGAGAGGACGAACCTCTCTAATTCTTTTTTTAAAAGATCTCCGCATCATGAACAGTTTTATAAGAATGTAGCTCCTTTTCAGAAAACCACAAACCAATCTCCCTCTTCGCTTCCTCCTTCTCCCCAGAAGCATGCACAAGATTAGGAATAGCACTATTCTTCACATTCGCGCTCAACGCAGAACGCGATGAAAAATCCCCCCGAATAGTTCCAGGCATCGCTAAATTAGGCAAGGTTGTACCAGCAATCTTCCTCACCACCTCAATCGCATGATACCCCTCCAACACCATCGCAACAATCGGACCAGACGTTAAAAAATCCACATTCCAACTATGCACTTTCTTTCCAATTCCCAAAGGATCCTCAGTCCCCATCAACTCCTTCACATTCACCCCATATTTTTTAGAATCATCAAGCGTATTTGTCCCGACCTTTTTATACCACTGCTCTGTCACAGGATAATGATTCAAAGCAAATTCTTTATTTACAAAAACCATTTTCATCCCAATAATTTTTAAACCAACCTTTTCAAAACGAGAAATAATCTCTCCAACAAGACCACGCTTTACCCCATCAGGCTTCACAAGAACAAGAGTCCTTTCAATCATGCTTCCCTTTAAACTTCCTCGACTCCAAAGTCCAAGACACATTTCTTGGAATACGCCTCAACTTTAACATATTCTTCTCACACTTTGTTGAACAAAAAAAATACGTTGTACTATCAACTTTAACAAACATCTTTCCCGTACCCCTCTCCATTTCATTAGCACAAAAAGAACACTTCACCATCTACTTCCTTCCCTGAGTAAGTTTTCTCGCCTCAATTTCTGTTTCCCTTAACATAAGAACATCGCCAATACGAATCGGACCTTTCACATTTCTTCTTAAAACACGCTTTTCATCATAGCCCTCAAGAATTTTACACCTCACCTGAACAACTTCTCCACGCATCCCAGTCCTTCCTACAATCTCTTCCACAACAGCAGGAGTTGCAGAAGTAAAACCACTAGACCCTTTCTTCTCAGCAGTCTTCGTCTGTTCTTGTTTTGCACCAGGATTCTTTTCTTTTTCCATCTTTATTGCTTTAATTTCGTCGCTATTTCCTTAATAAGATTTTTCGCTTCCCCTTCCTGAAGAATAGTCACAGCACTTGTAGGAATACTTAATCCCGCGGCAACACCTAACTCTTCCCTACTCTTCACAGGAACAAAAGGAATATCTTTCTCTTCACACAAAGCAGGAAGATGCATAATAATTTCTTTAGGATTCACATCCTTAGCAACAACAACAAACTTTGCAGTTCCCCTCTCCACTGCCTTTGTCGTTTCATTCGTCCCTTTCTTGATCTTCCCAGTCTTCTTCGCTAATTCAATCGCTTCAAATGTTTTTTCAACAAGATCTTTCGGTACATCAGTGTTTAAATCTATCATCATAACCTCCCAACGGTCATTGGTTTAGACAAAGCAAATCAGAATCCTATAAAAAGCTATCGCTTCCCTTTCCTTCCAGACAAGATCATTTCAATTTTTTTATCTATCACAGCAAGATCTCTTTCTAAAAAATAGATTCTTCTCAAACCATAAATAATCCCTATCACCGCACCCAGAATAATATATAATAAAATTGTTTCTTGTGTCGCCATACATTCACCTCTCTTCTTTTTTTGTTCTTGCTCCTTTAAATAGATTTCGCGAGAACTCTTAGGGCTTTTAGACGAGGTCGGGTCAGAAACCCTTCGCGGACTTTAGTCCGAAGAATTTGAATGACCGAACCGCTCCCAAAGAGGGCGACAGAGTCGTTGTGTAAATTCTTCTAAAAAATGGGGCAGCGACAAAACTACTTTGACGCGAGCAAATTTTCTAAAACATAGTATAAACCTATTTTACAAATGAATAAGAACTTTTTTTGATTAAAAGTTTTGCTCACGACACCCGCACCAAACCCGGATAAAACTTATAAACTTCCACACCCTTCTTTACCTTTGAGAACGAGTGTATCTTGCAAGGCTGAAAGTGCTGGCTCTTTACACTCTTTTTCAAGAATAAAAAAAAATTCGGGGGGGGCGAGAAGAGAGGGCAGGAGATGAGCAAGCGCAGAGGTATTTGAATAAAAAAATAAACTCTTTCAAATAAAGCTGAAAAGCAATACCATGAAAACCAAGGGAATACAAGCCTGAACGAGAACGTAACCAGTAGTCAGTTCGATGAAACAGGACACTACGGACTTTAGCGAGTCGCAACGAGCGGAGTGTCCGTAGTAGTTCACATAAATTACTCTTCCATCAAAACACGAATAATCGCAGCAAACGCAGGTCTTGTGATAAACACACCCACAGTAACCCCTGCAATCGTCGTCAAAGCAAAGCCAGTCAACAAGCCAGCACCCGCTCTCAAAAGCGGAAGCATCGCAGCTACAGTCACCGCATACGCAGCGAGAATAACAAAAAACGCCTTCTTAATCTTATTTTTCACATTCGTATCACCAGACTCATCAAAAAGAACTTCATCAGTAATTACAATCTGATCATCAACACCAGTACCAACCGCAGCAACAATTCCCGCAATCGCAGCAAGATCAAGATTGTAACGAAATAACGCTGACAAGCCCAAAACAATAAAAATCTCGCTCAAAACAGTAATAATAATAGGAATAACTATTTTCACATACCTATACCTCACATAAATAACCAAAGCAACAGCCAAAGTAGCAAGAAGACCAACAAGCAAAGTATTTTTAATAAAACTCTCCCCCAAAGAAGGAGAAATACTATCCAACTTCACAATCTCAAGCTTCGTCGGTAAAGAACCAGTGATAAGAATCGTCTGAAGCTTGTTCATATTTTTTACAGCATTCGCAATCGCATCTTTTTGCGTTCCACCAGTCCCAGGACCAGAAATCACAATCCTTGTTGCCTTTTGCCCTTTCAAATCAGCAGCGATCTGCAAACTATCCACCTGCTTCCCATCTAAATAAAAATCAATTGTCTTTTCAAGAATCCTTTGACCACTAGAAACATTCACCTTCAATTCCTTAGTAATACCAGCATGTCTCTCCGCAGCTTCGTTTGAAAGCGTTATCTCAAATTCAAAACGACAAGAATACCCACCATTATTCGCGCACTGCGCAACTCTAGAACAAGTCCCATCATTCCTACACACATGAGGAATATCTGCTTTCCCTCCATGAAACACCGTCTGATCCCCAATCTTTGCCTCAAAGGTTCCCTGACTAGCAATCAACTCTTTCACTTCTTCTTTTGAAACACCAGCGATTTCCACAACAATAAACTTATTCCCCTCTAAATCCGAAGCTGATTTCACCGTCAAGTCTGTTAGACCATAAGTATTTAACCTGCGCTCCATAATATCAATCAAATCTTTCATCTCACTTTCAGTCGCCCCACCCACAGGCTGTAACAACACCCTTGTTCCACCCTGCAAATCCAAACCTTTTCTCAAATTAGAAGAAGGAGCATCAGCAACAGTAAGACCTAAAGAAGGGTTTAACTTTAACAAAGCGTACTCCTGCTGCGTCGTCTGAACCCTTACTGTAGAACCAACTGGAATTTTTTCTACTGCTGTTGAAAATTCAAGAGTTGTGTACACCTGATCCTGATTTACTCTCAGAATTCTCTCCCTCTCCGTAGGCTTCACATCAGCTGAAGGACTATGCATCCCCGCATTATACGCAGAACTATTTACTTCCACACTATTTACAACAACCCCTTGATTGCTCAACTGAAAATTAATCGCAAAAGCAGAAGCAAGAAGAGCAAAAAGAAGAACAATAACCCGCCACTGTTTGAAAAGATTTTTTGCTTTCACTTTATTCCCTTCTTCTGACAATACCACACAAGAATTCCAGAATTCGTAAGATATGTTGAAATAATATCTGTAAAAAGCGCTATTAAAATAATCGTGAACATCTCTTTAATCACAAAAGAACTAGAAACAAAAATACCAACAAGCATCACTGCCATAGCGGCGAATGTCATCGTCAACCCAGTTTTCATCGAATGAAACATTCTTTCAAAAAGAGACTTTTCTTTTTTCCTAATCGCCCACGTTGTCAACAAAATATCAGTATCAACACTATACCCAATTACTAACAAGAAACCTACAATCCCCGCAGTTGAAATTGGAATCTTAAAATAATCCACTACCGCAAGAGGAATCGTAATATCCATAAACGCTGCAAAAACAACCGCAATACTCGGCGCAAATGTTCTGAACGTCAAAAAAACAGTTATTGCCATAAGCACAAACGCGAACAACACCGCAATCAACAACTGCTTCGTAAACGCCTGCCCTAACTTCGACCCTGTCTCCTCAACACTATAATTCTTTTCAGTCAACTTCACCTGAAAAAATTTTTCCAAAACAGGCTGCAGTTGATCTGAAGAAATATCAGAAACATCAATAATAAACCCTAACTGTTTTCCAGAAGTAAAATCTGCCAAACGTCTCACCTCAGAATCCACTTTCAAAACAACCTTCAAATCCTCAATATTAATAACTTTCTCAGTATATACTGTTGCAGAAACTCCACCCTTCAAAGAAACATCTTTCACAAAGAGATCTCCAGTCCTTGCATAGAAAAAACTCAAGTAAGCTAATGCAAAAATAAGTATCACAATCGGAATAAGCATCAACTTTTTGTAATATTTAAAATAAAACACTTCTATTCTTTCCTTATTCATACTTTTCTGAAACAAGCTAAGCTATAAAAAGGTTTTTGTGAATGCTAATAAAATATTTAAACTTCTCCCACTCTCTTTTATTATGAAAAATTGCGCATTATGTTCTATTTTAAAATCTGAAGAAAAAAGAATTATTCTCACTACCACCCCCTCTTTTGTATGTGTCAACAAAGAACCTCTCTCTAAATCACACATCATGCTCCTTCCACAAAGACACGTCTGCAAACTCGACGAGCTTAGCGCTGAAGAAGCACAAGACCTGCTTACCACAATCCATACCTTTTCAGCACACTTACAAGAAAAATTTAACACTCAAGGTGCCTTGACTATCCTGAACCATGGAAAACACAAAACGCAAGAACACCTTCACTTCCACTTACTCGCAACTGACGGAAACTTACGAGATGTTATGAGCCCGTATCTTAAAGCACCCTACAGAAAAGAATTAACTCTTGAAGAATTAGAAAAACTTGCAAGTGCTATTAAAGACGGACTTCTAAACTGACTATTTTATCTCCACAAACAATATAAACTTTCACCCCTTTCTTTTTCTATGATTCTCGAAGCAAAGATTCCAAAATTCTATGCTGAATTTCGTGTCGATGTTAGCCATTTACCAGATCCTGTACTCCTCTTTCCAGAAAATAATCCAAACCTAAGACTGTATTATCCTCAAGAAATAGCAGAGATAGGCTATATCTGGAATAAAAACGATGGATTTCCCTCTGAGGAGAAGGATGATGGTATCCTTAGAGCACTCTATTTAGTTTATGTTGCGGGAGCTAGAGAGGGCAAGCTATATGTTAATCCTAAACTTTCTACCAATCTTAGTTTTCTAGTTCCCAGAGATCGGGATCTTCCACCCCATATTTATGTTCCAAATTTTTTACGAGGGGAAGTACCTCTTGAAGGGGAAATACCTCTTAACTGCCTCAGTTACTATCGAACAGTCTGTAGTTACCCTACTGAACGAAACGTACCAGCACCAAGAGCAAGAAAAATTCCAGCACCTTGAACTTCGCTATCTTTAAATAGAATCTCAGTCATTACATTTCTATGGCACTTGGAACACTGGCTTGGGTTGTTATTGGAATTGTTGTTCTTGTCATTCTCTATTTGATCCTTAGCTACAATCGTTTAATCACTCTTAGAAATAGAATAGAGAACGCTTGGTCACAAATAGACGTCCAACTTAAAAGAAGATTTGACTTAATCCCTAATCTTATGGAAACAGTTAAAGGATATATGAAACATGAGAAAGATACTTTGAAAGAAGTAACTGAAGCACGAACATCCTTCCTTAACGCTACAGGACCAGCAAGCAAAGCACAAGCAGAAAATCAGTTAGCCGGCGCATTGAAAACAATTTTCGCAGTCGCAGAAAGCTATCCAAAACTACAAGCAAGCGAAAACTTCATGCAACTCCAAGAAGAATTGTCCGGAACTGAAAGCAAAATCGCCTACGCGCGACAATTCTACAATGATAACGTTCTAGAATATGAAAACAAACGAGAACGCTTCCCAACAAATATCATCGCAGGAATGTTCAACTTCACCACTAAAGAATTCTTCAAAACAGAAGGAAAAGAACGAGAAAACGTACACGTTAAATTCTAGAACACAACTCTTTTAAATAAATACTCCTTTAATTCCTCATGACAAACTTCTATAACGAGATTGCAAGCAACAAAAGAAAGTCTTATCTTTTAATCACTCTCTTTATTATTACCATCATCTTCTTTTCTTATATCATCGGAGCAGTCTTCTTAGGAAACATTTACGCAGGAATTTTCATAGGATTTATTATTTCAATGATCTTCACCTTAATAGGTTATTACTCTGGAGATTCTCTAATACTCCAAGTCTCAGGAGCAATACCCGCAACAAAACAAGAATATCCCTACTTAATTAATACTGTTGAAGGACTCTCAATCGCAGCAGGAATACCCATACCTAAGGTCTATATTATTCACGATGAGAACCCAAACGCCTTCGCAACAGGAAGAGATGAAAAACACGCTTCAATAACCGCAACAACAGGACTTTTAAAAATTATGAATCGAAGTGAACTTGAAGGAGTTATCGGACACGAAATGAGCCACATCAAAAACTATGACGTACGCTTCATGACATTTGTTTCAATCTTCGCGGGAGTTTTAGTTCTTTTAAGCGATTTTTTCGTGAGAGGATTTTTTTATGGAGGAAGCAGAAATCGAGATGAAAACCCAGGAGTAGTCTTTCTCGTTGTTGGACTTATCTTAGCAATCTTAACACCAATCCTCGTACAATTAATTAAACTTGCAATCTCAAGAAAAAGAGAATTCTTAGCAGACGCATCAGGAGCTGAATTAACAAAATATCCTCCTGGACTAGCAAGCGCTTTGAAAAAGTTACGAGACTACAAAGGATCAGAATTAAAAACAGCAAGCAAAGCAACAGCACATTTATTTATTAATAATCCCTTTGGAAAGGTTTCAAACTGGTTTTCGACTCATCCAGACATTAATTTACGCATTAAGAAACTAGAAGAAATGTAATGACCTTTACTAATCACAATTCTTTAATTTTTCTATACATCTCTTCTCTCTCTTCATCAGAAAATCCGATAAGAGGTTTCAGAGTAAACTTCTCCTCTTTCTCTAAGCTTAACTCCTCAAAGACTTCATCAGTTGCTATAACCTCTTCTTTTTCTTCACAAACGTTTATTTTAAAACCCAACTCAAACTTTTTTAACAAAGATAATGGTTTTGAAAGTGAAATAATTAATCCCCTTTTTAAAAGTAAAAACCCTGTAACAGTTGATTTTACCTCATCTTTCACACGCAAGAAGACTTCACCAGAAACACCAACAGGCAAACCACCAAGCCCCTCAACTTTTTCCTTATATAAATACGCACGCCCCTTCATTATTTCTATATGAATTTCTAACTCTGCATTTTTTAATCGCACACTCATCCCAGGATTTTTTCCTAAAATAAACGCACCAAGCTCACGATCCACTTCCTGCGATGGCTTAAACACCTTCACCAATCTTCTTGTCGAAATTCTAAATGTCTTTTCACCCTTTACTAAAGACAGCGCATTCTTTTCTAACTCTTCAAAATCAGATTCAATCACTCTTGCAAAAAAAACAATTCCAAAAATTCTTCTCAACATATTCTCATCAACAGGTTTTAAAATTATAATTCGATTCCCCTCAAACTTCATGTCCTGTCTGTTTATATTTAACCCAGAACAAATATTCTCCATTAAACGTTTTACAAAAAACATCCTATTATTCCCCTTCAGGAAAATCTCTCCAATCGCGACGATGTACATCCCCTTTGAACATAAACAAACATTCTTAAGATTTCCGGAAAAATCACGAAAATTCTTAGTGTAAAGTAAAGTTGTAAACGTTATCGTTCTTTTTTTAAACTCCTTTGAACTAGAAAAGTTCAGAGGTGATGTCATTTTGAAGAAAAGAACCACCTCTGAACTACGAAAGTTGTTCGCAA
>JAHFKM010000016.1 GCA_023245385.1 archaeon | reverse complement strand
TAATCGCCGCGTTCGTAAAACAAGATATTCAATGGTGATAAAAAAAAATGCACAAATACATTCTTTGTTCAATATTCCTGCTTTTGCTCGCGTTCGCTTCCTGCACCACAGGAAAAAAAAATGATCAAACAAAAACAGGCTTTATAGGAGGACAAAATGGAATCACAACAACCCTCGACATCGCCTCTGGAAAACTGAATGAAGTGTTAGATAATGACCTCGAAGATTTTCAAATAAATCTGAACGTAGAAAATAAAGGAGAATATCCAATAAAAGAAAATGATATCCTCGCAACAATCACCGGCGTCGACTACCGCTCTTTCTCTCTAACCAACCCCTCCCTAAAAAACGTGGAAGCTCTCGATAAAATCAGACAAGAACAAGGAAAAATTCTCCCCGGAGGACAAACAGTTCTCTCCTTTCCAGCAAACTTTGCAGACGATCTCCCCGTAGACCAATCCTATGATCTTGGAGTAAACGTCTGTTACAAATACCAAACAGGCGCGACTGCAAACATGTGCCTAAGAAAAGAAGCAACAAAAAGAGGTGAAGCAACTGACAAATGTAAAATTGACGAAACAAAAGCTGTCGGCTCCTCAGCCGCACCATTACAAGTTACCTCTCTAAGTCAACGACCTACAGGAAAAAATGAAATTTCTTTTACTCTTACAATAGAAAATGTAGGAAAAGGCGATGTCTACTTACCAACGTTTGTACAAAACACCCAATGCCTAGAAAAACAAGACATGAAAAACAAATTTGATGTCGCAGTCTCTTTCCCAAGTAACAGACCAGCCATTACCTGCTCAGCATTAAAAGGTTTAAACCACGGAACCCTCCAACTAATTCAGGGAAAAATCACTATGACCTGCAAGATGGACACCTCCCAAGAACAAGAAACAACCTTCACAAGAAGCCCAAGCATACAATTAGACTACACCTACAAAGATATTGTCTCAAAAAAAATCACCGTCAAAAACGCCGCTTAAGCAGAAGTATTTATATAATCTTTAATTCTTTCTTCTTTAAAATGAAGTTCATAGGTGACTTTCACATTCATGGAAGATATGCGCAGGCATGTAGTAAATTAACAACATTAGAAGACTTAGAAAGAAACGCGAAAATTAAAGGATTAGACATTCTCGGCACTGGAGACATGCAACACCCATTATGGTTTAAGGAAATTACTTCTAAACTAAAAGAAGATGAGAATGGTATTTTATGGAGTAAAAACAAGTTTCCTTTTATCTGGCAAACAGAAATTTCTTTAGCTTATACACAAGGTGGAAAAGGAAGAAGAATTCATCATGTTGTTTTGGCTCCAAACAAAGAAGTTGTTGAACAATTCATTACCGAACTTTTAAAAAAAGGAAGAATAGACTACGATGGCAGACCAATTTTTGGAATGTCAAGCATTGAGTTTGTAGAAATGCTTCGCTCAATAAGTACAGATATTGAAATAATCCCCGCCCACGCATGGACTTCGTGGATGAGTATCTTCGGATCCAAATCAGGCTTTGATTCTGTTGAGGAATGTTTTGAAGAAAAAGCAAAGTATATTCACGCGATAGAAACAGGTATTTCAAGCGACCCCCCAATGAACAGGAGAATTTCTAAACTAGACAACTATAACCTTGTTTCTTTTTCTGATCCCCACTCTTCTCATCCTTGGCGCCTGGGAAGAGAAGCAACACTCTTTGATTGTACTTTAACCTATAAATCTATTTTGAAAGCGATTAGAACTGGAGAAGGATTGAGAGGAACGATAGAAGCTAACCCAGAATATGGAAAATACCACATAGATGGTCATCGTGCTTGTGGTGTTTCTTTAGATTTTAATGAAACAAAAAAATTAAAAGGCATTTGCCCCGTATGCAAAAAAACATTAACTGTTGGTGTTGAATATCGCGTTGAAGAATTAGCCGATCGCACTATCGCTAAAAACGTTCCATTTTTTCAAGAAGTTCTTCCTTTAAGCGAACTTATCTGCGCAGTCCATACCATAAAAAATCCAGCAGCAAAAAAAACGATGGAGATTTACACTGAACTCATTAAAAATTTTAAAACAGAATATACTATTCTCTTGAACACACCCTTAGAAGATTTGAAAAAAATAGTAACTGAAAAATTAGCAGAAGTTATTTTATTAAATCGAGAACACAAACTAAAAATAAAACCAGGATATGACGGAGTTTACGGAGAAATAGTTTTAGAAAAAAACAAAGAATCAGAAAAACCACTCACAAAAAAACTTCAAAAGTCCCTAGCAGAATTCTAACCAATATAATTAGTCACTTCTTTCTTAGTAGAATGAGACTCTTCTTCAAAAGGTTTTTCAAAAATTTCATGAAGCTGTGTCTCAATGAACTTCGTTTCTTTTTCAAATTCCTTGATATTAATACCCAAACCAAGTTTTTTGTTCAACAGCTGAATAAGCTCTTTTGATTCTTTAATACCAAGATGCCCAGGTGTTCCTGTTGTTTCCACAAGAAAACTCACACCAGGCAAAGCATACTCCTTACTCAAAGCAAGCGTTAACCCAGTCATACCAAGAATCGGTCCTAAAAGTATCGAAGAAGCTTCCTTAAGTTCTCTCCCCTGATACTTCCTTAGCATTTTTTTATCAGTCCCCGCAAGATAAAGATGAGGATGATGAGGTGGATGTTCCAACCCTATACCCCCTAAAGTTATAATCTCCTCAACATGAAGCTTTTTCAAGAAAGAAAGAAGATGATGAGAAAAAAGATAACTCGCATGATCCTCGAAAGGCTGAACATCACCAGTAAGAAAAAGAATATCTCTCTTTTTTATTTTTTTATGATACACCTCCATTCTTGGCGCTTCAAGAATATTATTCTGCGTCACAAAAGCATAACTTGGAAAAAGTGAAGATCGTATCTCATATACCCTTTTCGCTTTTAATGACTGGAGTAAAAAATCAACAGTTATCTTTCCCACATTACCCATACCAGGAAGCCCCTGAATAAGAAGCGGTTTACTAAGCGAAACATCAACGAACTTTTTAAGAATAAAATTAAGATCTTCCATAAGTCAAACTTTGAGCGTATTCGTTTATATAATTTACGACTGATTTTCCGGAGAATCACCATGCTGTTCCTTATAAGCCAATCTATACTTAGAATAATTATCTTTAAGATTCCACTTCGCTGGTTTTGTAGTGACTGTTGTTCCACCACATCTGCACATTTTTTGAAGAGTATATCTTCCGCAAACTGAACATTTAAAAATATGATTAGCTGGCACTTTTCAAAAATTCACCCTCTACACCAAGCTTCCTACTTTGCTCAAGCGCTTTATCCAACGCTATTTTAAGAATGGACTCAGCAGTTTTATAATTCTTAGAAACAACCTCTACTTTATACTTTGGCGCACCAAGATACTGAACTTTCGTTCCCGCCTTCTCCAACTCCTGAAGAATCTTTTTAAGAGCAACAATTCCATCCTCAGCATAAGTCCGAAGAGTAAGAATACCACTCACTTTCACTTCCACGGGTTTTATTTTTTCCACCGCAACTTTGTAAAGAGCCTCTTTGTAATTCTTTTGAATATCAAGCTCTTCCACAACACTTTTCCCTTTGAAAACCATACTCTGAAAAAAATTATAAAGAGTTGAATACTTCTCAATAGCTTTCTTCCCAACAAGCTCATACATCCCCTTAAGATCTGTTTTGAACTCTCTCCCCACAGTTTCCAAAAGTTTTTCCGCTTTTTCTTCCTGCTTATATTCATTAAGCTTTTCTATCATAGCAGAAGTTGAAACTCTTCTCAGAGAAAGATCAATATTTCCAGTCTGCCTGTTTATCTCTAAAACCTTACACGTAATTCTTTTTTCTTCCTTAACATAATCTCTCAAATTTCTAATTCTTCCAGGCGCTATTTCTGAAATATGAATCATACCATCCTTATTTTCATACTCATCAATATTAACAAAGACAGAGTGATAGAGAATTTTTTTAACAGTACAGAGTACAACTTCTCCTATTTCAGGCGTGCCCTTTTTCTTGTAAAGCATGAGAATGGAACAAATTAAAGATTTATAAGGATTACTAGAAAAGAAAGAAAATCATTTACTCATACTTTTCCAGAACTTGCGCGATAACTCTCGCTTTACCACCAGTAGGTTCAGCAAGAAGCTCATTACAAACCAAACAATGAATAACCGTCGCAGTCTTGTTAAAAATAACCTGTTCGTTCTTACATTTCTCGCATTTTATTTTAATAAATACACTAAGCGTTTTTTTCATGTGAATTCCACCTTCTTCGTCCTTATTCCCTGACTCTGCTGAATAATTTTTTTACAAACAACACAAGCGTAACGAAAGGTTGTTTTTTTACTAATCTTAGCTCCTGTTCTTTTGAATTTACTGATAGCAGGTTTTGATCCCCACTTTCCCTTATTTCCCACACCACGCCCTTGTCCCCTCATCTTAGCACGAGCAATAGATCCACGGCTCAAACTTCCTCTTTTCCCCGCAGACTTATACTGATCTACCTTATGATCTGTCGTTTTCTTACACCAAGGACAATAACGTTTTTGTACTTTCGGGACTTTCATAGTTCTTCTGCTCTACTATTTTTGATAAGCACTTCAGAAACCCTGGAAGGCAGATTAGCCATATCTTCAGCATCATAAGGACCATACGTGTTCATATCCTCCCCCACAAACTGAGGTACTGCCTGAAGGAATCTTACAAGCTTATTCTTCGGTTGATCTTGAGAGAGTGTTTTTATATCTTTCGCTTGTTTAAGTTCCGGCTTTTTTCCCTCAAGAAGTTTATCCTGAATCCCCGCCCTAAAATCATCAAGCTGCTCTGTAAGACTCTCATACATCCTTTGTTCTTCCTCCAAAAGCATAGAACTGTCCTGAAGCTTATTTCTTGTTCTCGAACAGAAAAGCGCCAGTTGCACTATTTTACTTTCTCTCTTTTCATAGAACTCTTTCAAAATTTTTTGAATATTTTCCAGCTGCTTTCTTGTCTTCTCTATATTCTGCTGGGCGAAGAGATTGTCTTTCGACTCCTGGGACTGTAATATCGCTTTTTTTTCTTCCAAATACTTCGAAACATTATGAAAAAAGTCAGGATCCAACTTTTGAAGCTCCTTCCTATACTTTTCAAGCCTGAGAATCTCATATAAAGTTTCATAGGTTATAACAACATCCTTTTCTGTCATGAATTTTGGATTTTGAGAAAGAATTTAAGGATTACTAAAAGGTGTAACAAACCAACGTTCTGTTTAGTGTTGTTAAAAAATATAAAAGCTTAAATAACCTTGAAGATTAAACAATTTATGACTGAAGAAGAGCAGATGTGTGGGACTTCTCAAGAACTCTGTGATAAAGTTACTTCTTTGGGCGCTGAATGGAATCTTATTCAGATTTCCTTAGTAGATCTTGTTCTGCAAGAAGTTTTTAAGAGAAAAGAGCTTGGCGTTTATGTAGAAGTGACTGAACTGTATCATAGAGGGAGAGGTGGAGGAATGCTTTGGGGAAATCTTATTCCAAAACCAATTCCAAAGATGCAAGCTAAATTTTATGGAGATCATATCTATCCTCTAGGAACTTCATGGCGTCCTCTTAGTTATACTCTTGAAATTAATGGTTATGAATCTTTAGGAAATAAAAGAGAAACGTGGCCGATTTATTTACAGGGTGCTCAAGAAAGAATAAAGGAACTTGTTGCAAATGAATATACAATAACTCAATTTGACGCAGTAATAATTCCTTTAACTGATTCTAAACTCATAGATGCTACAAAAAAATTAGTAGGTCTTTTAAAAAAATAACCTACTCCTTTTATTTTCACAATATTTTGGTTTAATGATCTTTTGTTAGAATCCCATTTTTGCAAGTACATCTTTTCCATACATTCTTCCAAGCGATCCTTTTTTACAAGCTGCTTCTGTAAATCTTTCCACACTATCTTGTTTTTGTTTTCCCACCCAGAGTAAAGGAACCGGATCTGCAGAATGTCCCTTACGTTCACAGGGCGTGCTATGATCTCCAGTTATAATCAATTCATAATCTTGTTCCCGAAGAAACTTAAAAAATTCTTTATCTAAAATTTCAATCATACTCTTTTTATCTTTTGGCTTGTTGTCATGACCAGGAATATCTGTTTCTTTAATATGCAAATAATACTTTGTATACTTAGCTTCCTGTAAAGCTTTTTTGCTCGCGTTAATTTCCGCCTCGAGCCTTTTATAGAGTGTAGGATAAATATTAGCATCTCTAACCGGTGGAAGTGGAAAGGAAATAATATTCATTCCTGAAAGTTTAGCCAATCCAATCTCAAGAGGCATCGACACTACCGCAGCCCATCCCTTTTTCTTCGGCAAAGAAGGAAGACTTGTTCCCGCATCCCGCGGAAGAATAACATTCGCCGGCAAAAGATAATTTTTCATTCTTTTTTTATTCAAAGGATGATCTTTCAAAATTTCATAACTCTGTCTGATGAAATTATTAACAAGTTTCGCGCTTCGTTTTGTTTCAGGTTTCGGGTCAAGAGCTTTACAAGGTGAAATTTTGTTTTTTGCTATCCTCCGTGCAACACCAAAAGTTCCAACCTTTTCATACCCTGGATCCGCGTTACTAATATTCGCTGAAAGTCTTCCCTCAAAAACAAGAATGCCTCTATGCTCTACTGTCGGCACAAAAGTAAAATCTCCCTTAATTTCTTTATTAACCGCCTTTGCCAATTCCTCAGCTTCCTTTGTAGTAAGTGTTCTTCCCGCTCTTCTATCAACAAGTGTCATATCCTCATCAACTGTTGAAAAATTTGTACGCAAAGCAAGATCTCCATCTTTAAATGGAACACCAGCCCCATACGCTTCTAAAGGACCTCTCCCCGTATAATAAGCCCGCGGATCATACCCTAAGAGCGCTGTCACCGCAATGTCACTTTCCGGCGCAATATCTTTTCCAACCGTATGTACATATCCTGTATTCCCTCTCCTGGTAAGAAAATCCAAATTCGGCGTAGAGGCTGATTCAAGCGGTGTTTTCCCCCCCAATACTCTACAAGGCGTATCTCCAATACCATCCAAAATAATAAGAATTTTCGTCATAAATACTTTTAAGTAACTCTTCTTATTTAAAGATTCGTAATGAATTGTTCAGTTTAGTCTTTGTACTTTATTCAGACCTTCTCTCCTACATTTATTAAAACTTTTAATCAAAATAATCTGGAATCTGTAAGATCGAGCTGATCAATTACTCATAAAACCTCGTATGTTTCTAAAAAAAAAGCTGAGTGAGGAATAGGTTTTTGAAATATTTCCCTTTATACTTTTGAGAATTTCCATGCCGAAAGGTATTTAAGTTTCAGATTCTTTTTTTCCTGTAAAATGGTCTCAACAATAACGTTGCAGGATGTATACAGGGAGCTTCAGAAGTTGCACCGTGAAATGGTTTCAAAGAAAGATCTTCAGCAAGCGCTGGAAACTTTAAGTATTGCACAAAACGCTGAGACAATGCGCCAGCTTCATGAAAGCGAGGCTGATATCAGCAAAGGAAAAACAAAACCTGTTCGTAACGTTAAGGATCTTCTGTCTGAGTTGGTATGACCTGGACTCTCGAGAGAACTGATACTTTTCTTCAGGCTCTACGCAAACATCAAAAGAATACAGAACTGTTACGCGCTCTTGACAAGAAAATGCAGCGTCTCGCCACAGATCCGTATGGCGTTGGAGGAATGCTCAGTGGTGAATTGTATGGTTGGTGTTCGACGCGTCTTGTCAGAAAGTTCAGATTATTGTTTAAAATTGATGACACTCGTAAAGTAGTGTTTCTCGGCGTGATTGATCATCGCGGGCAAGTATACGATTAAAAAATTAAAAAAATAACGAGTCAAATTAGAATGAATTTTCGTCATAAATACTTTTAAGTAACTCTTCTTATTTAAAGATTCGTAATGAAACTGAAAGAACAGCCTGAAGATTTTCAAGTTGAAGAACTTATTCATTTAGAAGAAGCAGATGGAAGATATTTATATATAAAAGTCAAAAAGAGAAATCTAAATACCTTAGATGTTGTTCAGATCTTAGTAAAAAAACTTCATATTCCAAGAAAAAATATCGGCTACGCTGGCGCAAAAGACAAGCGCGCAATCACAACACAATATTTTTCTCTTTTCGATAGTGATCCTGAGCGAGTAAATAAATTACACATAAAAAATCTCGAGCTTACACCCTTGTATTACGGTAAAAAACCTATCTCTCTAGGAATACTAGAAGGAAACAGGTTCAGAATTAAGATCGAAGAGCCAGTAAGAGAAATGGATTTTTTGGTAAATTATTTTGGAGAGCAACGTTTTAGTCGCAATAATAAAGATATTGGAAAGGCGTTGATCATGAAAGATTTTAAAACATCCTGCGCACTGAGTGACCATCCAAAAATAAAGAGTCATCTTACTGAAAAAGAACATGATTTTATCGGAGCTTTACAGAAAGTAGAAAAAAAACTTCTCTTATTATGGGTTCATGCATATCAATCTTACCTGTGGAATGAGGTTGTAAAACAGTACCTAAAGAAATATAGTAAAGAATGGAGAACGTTTGAGAACTATGTTTTCGTAAAAGAAAAAGATTCTTTATCAATCCCTTTACTAGGCTTTGACACTATTTTTACAAATAAAAATATAGAAACCCTCTACAAAAAACTTTTAGCTGATGAAAAAGTAGCAATCAGAGATTTTATCTTAAGATCTTTTCCTGAAAGCATGCCTATCTCAACTGAAAGAGAAGTGTTTGTCGAGGTAAAAAACTTCAGAAGAGAAGAATCATTTGTAGAATTCACCTTACCCAAAGGCTCGTACGCGACTGTCTTTTTAAAACAGTTAGAAAGTTTTTTATAGACTCTTACAAAGAGAAAATACTATGAAACGTGTTGAGAAAGAACTAAGAAGAATTCGCTCTCTAATTAAGAAAAAGAATTTTCACAAAGCTATCCTCTCGTACACCACCCTTGAGAAAGATGTTAAAGCTCTGAATGAACAAGACCAGAAACAGTTAAAAAAGAAAACAGATCTTGTGTATAAAGAATTACTCTGTTGTTTAAGAATTAATGAGGCTTATCTTTTTGCTGAAAGAGGTGATGTAAACAAGCTGAAAGAAGAGATACAAAAGATTCACGACCTCGCCTTTGATCTCGGTTCTGAAAAATCAGTAAAAGACGTGATCGTTTTATTAGAATATGTCGATCGTCACTACAAGTTTTTTTTAGATGTATATACTTATAAAACAAATGTAAGGCTGTTTAACAAGCTGGTTATTGGTGTCAGAAAATCTTTTGAAGAAAAGAATTTTAAGCTCGGGCTAAAGCGTTTTTCTGAATTACTCGTTCTCTATAATCGTCTCGCTGAAATCGTGGATAGTGAGAAAAGAATTGAGTTGTATTATCAAATTAAGATCTTGTTTAAAGATCTTTCACTGCAAAGACTGTTTAGTTTCGCGACAGAACGTCCAGAAAAAATTTCTTTTGATCTTGATCTTCCTCTAGTAAAACCCATTTTTAGAAAGATCTCTTTTCCTGAAAGCGTGAAACGAAATAAACATTTTGATCACTTAAGAGAATTACTTGTGAGCGAACAGGAGGAAAAAGCTATTGCACTGTACAAACATCTCACTGGTCTCAGTGTTGAGAAAAAAATCAAAGGAAATATTTCTAAAACACTAAAGCTACCAAAAGTAAAACCAGGTTTTAGGAAAATCTCTTTTCCTCAAACAGGAAACGTCGATGAACACTTATCCCGCTTAAGATCTTTAATAGAACAGAATAAAGTAAAGCACGCTGAAGAGCTGTATAAATCTCTGAAAAAAGCATGAAGAAACCTTTTTAAACTGTTTTAAGAGAAAGATTCTATGTTTAATTTTTTAAAAGAAAAAGTAAAATCAGTCATTAGTTCTATTTCGAAGAAGCTTGAAGAAGCTCCAGAAGAACAGCCAGTTAAAATTGAAAAGGAAGCTCTCCAAAAGAAAGAAGTTTCTAAAATGGCTAAAAAAGAAATTAGTGAAGCAATCAAAGAAGAAAAAATCCCTAAAAAAAAAGAGTTTGAAGAAAAAAAGAAAGAAGAAGTTAAAATTGAAGAGCCAATCCAGAAAGAAGAAGAATCTGAGAAAAAGGGTTTTTTCAAAAAATTCTTTGGAAAAAAAGAAGAGCTTCCTAAAAAAGAAAAACCAGAAGAAGTTAAAGAAATACCAATAAAAAAAACTGAAGAAAATCCTGAGAAAAATGGTTTTTTCAAATCAATCAGCGAAAAAATCACAACCAAGAAAATTTCTGCATCCGAATTCACTGATCTATTTTGGGATCTTGAATTAGTACTGCTTGAAAGTAATGTCGCTTTAGAAGTTATCGAGAAAATTAAGGATGATTTAAAAGAGAAGATGATAGATCAGCCATTAAAACGTTCTGAAATTTCAAATATTATTATCTCGAGTTTGAAAGAAAGTATAGCATCACTTTTTGAAATAAAAGGGTTGGATCTTATTTCTAAAGCAAATGAAAAAAAACCCCTAGTGATTTGTTTTATAGGGATCAATGGTTCGGGAAAAACCACTTCGATCGCCAAGGTAGCGCATTTATTTCAAAAGAATAAAAAATCAGTAGTGCTTGCCGCTGCAGATACTTTTAGAGCTGCAGCAATTCAACAACTAGAAGAACACGCGAATAAGCTCGGTGTAAAAATTATCAAACATGAATATGGTTCTGACAGTGCTGCTGTCGCTTTTGACGCGATTAAACACGCTGAGGCGCGTCACAACGATGTTGTTTTGATTGATACTGCTGGTCGTTTGCATAGTAATAAAGATCTGATGCTAGAACTTAAAAAATTAATAAAGGTCGCAAAGCCAGATCTGAAACTATTCGTTGGCGAGAGCATCACTGGAAACGATTGTGTCGAGCAGGCAAAAGAGTTTGACACCGCTATCGGAATTGATGGAATTATCTTATCTAAAGCAGATATTGATGAAAAAGGTGGTGCAGCGATTTCAATTTCTTATATAACGAAGAAACCAATTCTTTATTTAGGAACTGGCCAAGGAATAGACGACTTGAAAGAATTTAAAAAAGAAGACGTTCTTAAAAATTTAGGTCTTTAATTCTTTTATGCGATGCCTCCGTCTCTTAGTTCTACAATAATTTTTTAATTTTTCTTTTTTGAGAGGGTGAGTGAAACCAACTAGTTGTTGGTACAAAGGAAGGTTAAAGATATCTAGGTAGTAGGTGCAACCATAAGTTGCCTTTTTGTTAAGTTGTTTTTTGAGCGGATTATGTTTTATTTTAAGATGGTCTAAAATTTCGCCTATTCCTATTAATAAAGAAGGATTAGCCGAACTGATTCTAACTGAACTAGAATAGATTGTACCTTCATCATCTGCAAAAGCTCTTATCCCTTGACACAAAAGTTTATTAGGGATCTGTCGGATTTCTTTGGAGATCCTACTTTTAAAAGTCATAAAATTCACATTATACCTCTTTTCAAGTAATTCGGGGAAGAGTCTTGGAAATTTTATAGAATCAGTTTGCTCGTAAGTAGGTACTTGTCCAAATATTTGTAAGTCTTTTTTAAACTCTGCAATGAGTGCTGGAGAAGTATTTCTATAACTGCCCTGATCTTTATTATTTCCAGAATAGCCATCTCCTAAAAGATGGAATAATATTCTAATCACTTCTGGAGACTCAGGGATATGAAAATTGGGTTTTTGAATAGGGTTTCCCGCACGCATTCGGTATTGCTTAATCTCAGATTCAATTTTCTCTAGGTTAAATTCGAAATTATTATCTTTAACTAAAAGATCTGAAAGAACCTTGAGTTTAGAGAGTGGAATGAATGAAGGGCCAACTTTGTTAGTAACGTAATCTTTTTGTTCACCTTTAGACCAGTTATGCAGAGTTGAAGGACGGACATTAATAAGTTTTGAGAGTTTATTATTACTTCCGGCTAGATTAGAAGCTGTTTGGAGAAGACTGTGACGATAGGTATTATCCAAATAAATATATACATAATCTGGAAAATCCTTCAAAGATATAAAATTAAAATCTCTTCTACTTGCCAGTTCTTTATGCCAATCTTGACCGTACTTTTGAGCAAGTCGAATGTGTGCTTTTTTTATTAAATTACTTCTTATGCCTTTCAAGGTTAATTTGGGTGCTGAAATTGGTACTTCACCTAGAAAAAAATAGACTTTGTTCAAAACTTTCTCAGGCAGATATCGAGTAACTCCACGTTTATACTTGCTTAAGCTAGAATTTGTAATCTCAAGATAATTTGCTGCTTTTAAAAAGTTTTTATCAAATTTTTTTATAAGTCTTCTAAAGACTCTTTTCTGTTCAGATTCATCAATCTTAACTCTAAACTCATCCATATCTATCAGTGGGGAATTTCATTTAAATAGTTTATGTGAACCTGGCGCAGGTGACGTTTTGACGCGAACCAAAGCTTTAATCTTTAGAGAAGTTAAGGTTCTAAGGTGAAGCAGAATCTTCTGTTTGTTTTTTCATTTCCAAATGTTTTAGTGCTATCTTTGAGGATGAGAAAGTGGATTTTTGGATCTTCGTGAATATGTTCCTTCTGAACAATTTGCAAGGGTAATTTTAATCCGAGTGTGTTTCCACATTTTTTTGCTTGAGTTTCAACAATGTCCATTGCTGAGTTTTTCCCGAAAGTTTTTCGGTTGGAAGGGTTGTTTTTCTGAAGGGTAGTTTTATAAAATCGTTTTTGTTGTCTTAGGTTATGGTTTTAGAGAAGCTTGGTGAGTCTTTGAAAGGAACGCTGACAAAGATAGCGAGAGCGATGTTTGTTGATGAAAAATTGATTGACGAGTTGGTAAAAGATATTCAGAGGGCGTTATTGCAGGCGGATGTAAATGTTAAGTTAGTTTTTCAATTATCAAAGGATATTAAAGAGCGAGCTTTGAAGGAGAAAGCTCCTGAGGGGCTGACTCAAAAAGAGTATTTGGTGAAAATTGTTTATGAGGAGTTGGTCAAATTCTTAGGCGGTGAGGGTCATAAAGTTGAGATTACAAAGAAGCCGTTTAAAATTATGTTAGTCGGTCTTCTAGGTAGCGTAAAAACAACAACCACAGCGAAACTTGCGAAGTATTTTATGAAGCGTGGTCATAAGATCGCTCTTCTTGGTTTGGATGTGTATCGTCCTGCAGCGATGGAGCAGCTTGAGCAGTTGTCGAAGCAGATTAACGTTGCGTGTTTTACAGAGAAAAAAGAAAAAGATCCTATAAAGATTTACAAGAGTCGAGAGCGTGATCT
>JAHFKM010000015.1 GCA_023245385.1 archaeon | reverse complement strand
GAAACCCACCGACCCTACACCACAAAACGTTTTGAAAAAATCCTTTTTACCAAAAAATCATATAAACTTCTCGGCAACTTCTACAGACAACGATTCTACGCAGAAATCAACACAAACAGAAGAAAGGTAACACTCAAATTTCTTCTCAATGAACAAAGTCAAGATTCTCATTCATCCCCCGCTTCATCAAAATCTTTTTTCATTAGCTTTAAATACAAAACAAAAAGATAAAATTTTACGCCGCGATCGCATAACTCGGCAGTGCGCGAGCCTTGAGAGCTCGTTTCCTTCGGGATATCCAGGTTCAAATCCTGGTCGCGGCGTTCTCACTTTTTAACAAACGCCTATTAATCAGAACTATTCAAAAAATTGCATACCCAATGAGAATAGGATTCTTTTCTAATTCTTGCACTATTCTAGCTTTAATTCCCGTGTTGGTTTAATGCCCAGCAGCTTCCTGCGATTGGGATAGCCGAGACAAGAATAGTTTCACTAGCCCCTTTTTGAATTCTAAACCTTTAAAAATTCAAGAAAATAAAAAACCTTCATGACTCTTGGCTTTGAAAACACCCTCGCATTCTCAGCTTTCGCAGCTCTCATTCCTTTGATCATTATTTATTTAATTAAACCACGACCAATCAAACAAGCAATCCCCAGCTTAATGTTCTTCATTAAAAAAAGCAGACTCAGCAAAAAAGATAATTTCTTCAGACACTTTCAACGAGATATCCTCTTCCTCCTCCAACTCCTTACCCTCCTCCTCTTAGCTTTCGCAGCAACACAACCCTACTTTTCACACCAAAAAGAAATCTCCTCAGCAAACACAGTTTATGTTCTTGATGTTTCCGCAAGCAGCCAAGTCTTAGAAAACCAACAAATAAGATTAGACATCGCAAAGAAAAAACTTTTAGAACTCGCAGGAGAACAAACAACACTCGTCCTCGCAAAAGCAACACCACTCGTCGCACTCCAACACGCAGACAACTCAGAACTCAAACGATACCTCACACGACTAACAGCAACAGACGAAGAATCAAGCATCGGAGAAGCAATCTTACTCGCAGGAGAACTCCTCAAAGATAAAAAAGGAAGAGTCATTGTCTTAAGCGACTTCATCAACACCAAAAGTATGAACCCAGAAACAGCAAAAAACGTTCTTCTCAGCAAAAATATAGCAGTAGATTTTATTAGCACAAGTACAGGACAAAGAAAAAATATCGGCATCATCAAACTCGTCCCAGCAGAAGATGCAATTACCATATACATTAAAAATTACAACTCTCAAGAAGAAAAAGTCACACTCAAAGCAAACGGACAAGAACAAACACTCACACTCAAAGCACAAAGTATAGACACAGCACTCCTCACCCCACAAGAAGAACTCACAGAAATCATCCTTGATAACAAAGATGATTTTCCATTAGACAACAAAATTTTTGTCAGCAAACCCACACTCAAAGGACTCCGCATCCTCTTAATCACCAACAACAAATCTAAATTCGTAGAAGCAGCAGTAAAATCTCTCGACGGAGTTAACTTAGCTATCGCAGAACCACCAATCATCCCAAAAGAAAATTATGACATCTACATCATCCACAACATCAACAAAGATCTTCTCCTCTCCGGAACCTTTGAAGAACTCGCCCAAAAAGTAGAACAAGGAGCAAGCCTTATCATCCATGCACAAAAAGACAGCGATAAGATTGATTACAAAGGATTACTCCCTGTAAAAATTTTAAACATCAGCAGCTCCTCAGGAACAATTACTATTGACCAAGTTAATAAATTTACCAAAGACATCGACTTCGGAACAGCAGGACAACACTTCATTGTAGATAAAGAACACTCGCTTACTCTCGCCTCAATAGAAAAAGATCCTCTTCTCTCCATCCAAGAACGAGGAAAAGGAATCATTGTTTATTATGGTCTTCTGGAAAAAGGAAACTCCTTCCAACTCAGCCCTTCCTACCCCCTCTTCTGGACAAAACTCCTCAAATTTCTCAGCTCAACACCAGAACTTGAAGACATCAATCTCAAAACAGGAACAAGCATCCAAGCAACAGACGGAACATTCATTCAACTAGAACATACAGGAGTCCTCCATGTTGGAAAACAAACAATCGCAGTCAACCTCCTAAACGAAGAAGAATCAGACATCAATCCCCAAGAAATTACAGGAAAAAAAGCAGAAGGATACACACTTCAAACAGTCAAAGAAGAAGTCAAATCAAAACTCTTTCTCCTCATCCTCTTCCTAGCAACACTCTTTATCATCTTAGAACTCTCCTACACAAAAACAAGAGGTGAAATTTAATGACCTTTATCACCTACCTCTTCACCCACTTCGACCATCCATTCTTCCTTCTTCTTCTTTTTCCTCTCATCCTCCTCTTAACATACTTTATCTTTAAAGATTTTATCCACTTCAAAGATGAAACTTCAGAAGAAAAAAACCAAAGAAAAAAACTCAAAATTTTTATTTTTATCACACGCGCACTCATCTTCACACTCCTCCTTATCGCATTCGCCTCCCCCTTCAAAGAAATAACAACCACCATCCCAGGAACACCAAAAGTAACACTCGCCATTGATAACTCAAGCTCCATGCGCGTCTTCTCACAAACAATCACAGAAGAGCTCAAAAACAAACTCGAAGACCAAATCCCAGTAGAAATCGCAAGCATAGGCAAAGAAGAACATTCAACGCTCGGACAAGACCTCCTTCATCTTATAAAAAAAGATGATAACATTCTTCTCTTCACAGACGGCTACGCAAACGAAGGAACAGCACTCGGAGACACAGCCCTCTACGCATCGAGCATCAATGTCACCATCAACGCGCTTTCTCTCGAAGCCGAACACTACGACGCAGCAGTCAGCATTCTTGGACCAGAAAAAGTTACCGCAAACACAGAAAACACTTTTACAATTTCTCTCTCAAAAACAAACCCCCAAACAGTCCCCCTCACCGTGCGCATCGACGGAGAAGAAGTCTACTCACAACAAACAAACGCATCAGAAATAACAATCAAAAAAATTTTCACAGACGGATATCACCATATCACCGCAACAATCACCAACAAAGACTTTTTTTCTTTTAATAATCAATATTTTAAAACAGTTAAAGTTGTAGCAAAACCAAAAGTCTTCCTCCTCAGCAAAAATCCAAACAACCTAGAAACACTTTACAAACCAGTCTACGAACTTACCACAGGATCCACTCTTCCCGCAGACCTCTCCCCCTACACCACACTCATCATCAACGACATCCCAGCAACACTCCTTGACTCCTCCATCGAACAACTCACAAACTTTGTCCTCGAAGGAAACGGACTCTTTGTTGTCGGAGGAGAAAACTCCTATGACCTCGGAGGATACAAAGGATCACGCATAGAACAACTCCTCCCCGTCTTCGTTTCCCAACCAGGAAAGAAAAAAGGAGAAATAACTATCGTTCTCGTCGTAGACATCTCAGGAAGCACAGGATCAAACTTCGGAGAAAACAAAGCAGTAGACGTAGAAAAAGCTTTAATTATCGCTGTACTCAAAGACCTCAGCCTCATCCACAAAGTAGGCGTTGTCGCATTCAACACAGAAGCATACATTGTCGGAGATATGAAACCCCTTGTCGAACATACAGACCTTGAAGAAAATATCGCACGCCTCACAGACTCAGGAGGAACTTCCATTGGTGTAGGACTTCTCAAAGCAGAAGAAATGCTCCAAAACCAAAAAGGAAGTAAAAATATTATCCTCATCACAGACGGAAAAACACAAAACGAAGAACAAGCAGAAGACGCAGTCAGACTCGCAAGCAGCCAAGGAATCAGACTCTACATTGTCGGAGTAGGAGCAGGAACAAACGAAGAACTCATGAAACACTACGCAGAAATCTCCAACGGCGCATTCTACGAACCAGAATCAAAAGACAGACTTAAAATTCTCTTCGGAGATACAGAAAGCAGCGGATCACGAAGAGCAATGCCTTACGTCTTCGTCGATGAAAAACACTTTATCAGCCAAGGACTCACACCAAAAGGAAATATCTATGGCTTCAACGTCGTCGCACCTAAAAACTCAGGAAAACTCATTGCAAGCACAGACGTCGGAGATCCTCTCCTCACCGTAGGAAGATTCGGACTCGGAAGAACAGCCTCACTTTCCACAGATGACGGAACACTCTACGCACCAGAACTTCTCAACAAAGATAACTCACACATTTATACTAGAACAACAAACTGGCTCATCGGAGACCCAGAACGAAAAAACCCCACCTTTATTCAAATCCCAGACGGAAGAATAGGACAAGACATAGAACTCATCATTAAAAACCCCCAAGAACCAACACTCCCAGGAATCACCTTCATCAAAACAGACGAAAACTTCTGGAAAGGAAGCATCTACGCAAAAGAAACAGGATTTCAAACACTAGCACAAACAGACTACGCAGTTAATTATCCTCTAGAATACCAAAACATCGGACAAAATCCAGACCTCGAAAAAATCGTCCAAAACACAGGAGGAAAAATGTTCAACAAAGATCAAATCAATCAAATCGTAGACTATGTCCGCGCACGCTCACACAGACAAATCCTAGAAAAACACTCTTACTCCTGGATCTTCACACTCCTCGCACTCGGACTCTTTTTACTCGAAGTCAGCACAAGAAGAATCATCAGAAATTTTTATAAGTAAGAAAAATAAAAAAACACCATGGACTTTATCCAAAAAAACGCCAACACCAAACTCCTCTTCCTTTTACTTCTCATCGCCTTAGGAATAGTCACACTCACCATTCTCTACCAAGAAAACTTCAAAAACATCAACACAGAATACCAAAACAAAGTACAACTCCTCAACCAAACATTCAACGAACTCACCCAAACAAAAACCGCCATCAACCAAACAGAAGAAGAACTCCAACTCAAAGCCCAACGTGAACAAGACCTCAGCACACAATTCACAGGACTCAAAGACACCCACAAAAAAACAATCACAGAACGAGACGAACTCGCAGATGAAAAAACACAACTTGACAAACAACTCCTCGACACAAAAAGACAACTCGCACAAACACTCAAAGAAAACGGAGACTTCCAAGACCAAATAAAAAGTCTCAAAGACAGCATCAGATCAAAACTCGACCAACTAGATTCACAACAAGCAGAGATCAACAGACTTAAATCAGAAGGATGCACATGAAACCCATCCAAGAAGCACTCAAAGAACTAGAACGAGCAATCACCTCCATCGACCTCATCACACACCTCTACACAAGCACATTCACCTTCCTCTTCTCCGCATTCTTACTCTTACTTGTTAAAATACCCTGGACTTACGCTTCTCTTCCCACACTCATCTACTTCTTCGTTTACGGCTACAAAAAAACCCAAGAAAACAAATACCTCAAAACAGAACAACACACACCAGAACTCCAAGAAAAACTTCGCACAGCAGCAGACAACCTCGACAAAGAAAACGAAATCGTCACACTACTCCAACAAGAAGTCATCAAAGACATGCGCAAAGTAGAAACTTCAAAATTCATCGACTTCAAAGACCTCACTATCAAAGCAGTCTTACTCTTAACACTCGCTTTCTTAACAATCACCATCTCCTACCTCAATGTCGGCTTAGACCTTCCAAACTTCGCAAAAAAAGCACAAGCACCACTCACTGAAATTAAAGAACGCATCGCAGGACAAGACATTCCTACCACCGACACTCACATTTCTGAAGGAAATCTCAGCACCATCCTCGGAAACAAATCCCTCGCCCTCCTCGGAAAAAAAGAAATCATTCTCCAACTCAACCCCCTCCAAAGCGAAGTAAACCTCGAAGAAATCAAAGACGCAGAAAAAAAAGATTTTTCTCCCCAAGCATACCCCAAAGAGATATATACCAGTTATGACATTGCTTCCAATGAACGCCTCCCAAAACAAAATTCAAAAGTTATAAAAAGCTATTTCCAACAAATTTCAAGGTGAAAAAAAAGTGGTCTCGCTTACTGACGCTCAACACAAATTCCGCGCTCTTTATGAAGAAGTAGGAAAAGTCGTCGTCGGACAAGAAGATATTATCGAACAATTCCTAGTAGCACTCCTCTCAAACTCACACGCGATCGTAGAAGGATACCCAGGACTAGCAAAAACTCTCCTTGTTAAATCCCTCTCAGATACACTCGACCTCAGCTTCAGCAGAATCCAAGGAACACCAGATCTTCTTCCCAGCGATATTACCGGAACATACATCATCGATGAAAGCAAAGGAAAAAGAGAATTTAAATTTCAACCAGGACCAGTCTTCGCAAACGTCGTCTTAGTAGATGAAATAAACAGAGCACCACCAAAAGTACACTCTGCTCTACTCGAAGCAATGCAAGAAAAACAAGTTACCTCAGGAAACAGCACCTATAAACTCGAAGAACCATTTTTTGTCTTAGCAACAATGAACCCTATCGAACAAACAGGAGTTTTTGTTCTACCTGAAGCACAAAGCGACAGATTCTTACTCAAAATAAAAATAGGCTACCCCAACCCAAACGAAGAACTAGAAATAATTAATCGCTTTACAGAAGGCCGTGCAGTCAGCCAACTCAAAAAAGTCTTTGATAAAGAAACACTATCCTCCCTCCACCGCCTCGTACGAGACGTTCCCATCGCAAATGATATAAAAAAATACGCCCTAGGAATCATTACTGCAACACGAGAAAAAAAAGACATCATCGAATACGGTGCATCACCCCGCGCATCCATCGGATTAATACTCGCCTCAAAAGCACGCGCACTCTTACAAGGAAGAAAATTCGTCAGCAAAGAAGACATCCAAGTCATGGCTTATCCAGTCTTACGTCACAGAATCATCCTAAGTTTTGAAGCAGAACGACAAAACCTTTCAGAAGATGACGTGATCAAATTATTACTTAAAAAATAATCCTTGCAGAAGACTTCCGAAAATCTCTCAGAAAAATTTATTAATACCCCCTCCTTAAAGACTGTATGAAAGATCATCCCACATTTATATCATCATCTTTTAAACTTCTCTCCTCTTCATCTTTATCTGGCCTATCTTAAAAATTCTCGGTTATACCTCATCCTTCAAAGGCAAATTATATTAAGAACAATTCTCTAAATGAATCTCATGATCACTAAAGAATTTCTAAGCCAACTCGATAAGTTTACTCTCATCTTTAAAAAAAGAATAACCTCAAGCTTCACAGGAGAACGACAAACACCATTCGCCGGATCAGGACTCATCTTCAGAGACCACGCAAATTATATACCGGGAGACGACTTCAAACACATTGACTGGAAAGCCTTCGCAAAAACAGACAGACTCTTTGTTAAACGTTTTGAAGAAGACAGAAACCTAACCACCCACGTCCTCGTAGACTTCAGCGGAAGCATGAACTTCGGAAACAAAACAAAAAAATACGAATACGCTTCCATGCTCGGACTAGGATTTGTTTACATCGCTCTCAAAAACAACGAACGCTTTGTCCTCAGCACCTTCGACGGAAAATTAGATCTCTTCAAAGCACGAAAAGGAGCACAACAACTCGCAGAAATTATCGATTACCTTAACAAAAGAAAACCAGCAGGAATCACAGACATTGAACAATCTCTTTCCAAATATAAAAATCTTATCAACTCAAAATCTTTAGTCGTAATCATCTCAGACTTTTTTTACGATATTGAATCAGTTAAAACAACACTCTCCAAATTCAAAAAAAACAAAATAAAACTCATTCAACTTCTCGACCCTCTAGAAAAAAATCTCAAACTCGAAGGAGACTACACCCTCATCGACTTAGAAAGCGAAGAAAAACTCCGCACCTACATCGATCCCTACTTAAGAAAAATCTACCTTGAAAAAATGGAACAACACAAAAATGAACTCATCAAAGCCTGCAACGAAACAGGAGCAGACTTCTTCCAAGCAAGCACAGATCAACAAATCTTCGACATCTTCTACAAAATTCTCTAAATTATCGAATTACAAACACTTCTTCTTTTAACAAACTCTTCGCATACTCCAACTTCTCTTCAGACTCAGCATAAATCTTGAATACAAGCTCTCCCTTCTTTACACTATCCTTTACCTTTTTATTTAACAAAACACCAGCACCCTTATTCGCCGGAGCTCCAGCAGCCTTCGCAATACGACAGACTAAACTATTACTAACCTTACTTATCTTTCCAGACATTCTCGCTCTTATCTCATATACAAATTTTCCAACTTTAATCTCTTCAGCAGTAATCTCAGCATTTCCTCCTTGTTCTCCTACAATTTCCCTCATCTTTTTTAACGCAGCACCAGAATCAAGAAGATCCTTCACCTTCTTTTCAGCATTCTTCACACCCACCATCCTCAACAAACTCGCGGCAAGAAACAAAGACTTCTTCCTCAAATCACCAGGACCACGACCATGCAAAACCTCTAAAACATCCCTCGCTTCCAATGCAGGACCAACACCCCAACCAATAGGTTCAGAACCATCAGTAATAACAGCTTTTACTCTTATTCCCACTCTTCTCCCTAAAGCAACAAACTTTCCAGATAAATTTCTCGCCCCCTTTCTTGAAGTAATCTTCGCTTCCCCTCCAACAGGAATATCAATCACCACATGAGACACATTCGCAGCAACCTTCTTTGCCATAATCGAAGCCAACAAAATCCCCTCAGGATCCAAACTTAAAGGCCTCTCAACCTTAATCAACAAATCATCAGCCGAAGCAAGATCCAAAGTTCCACCCCACACCATACACCCTTTTGTTTTCTTTACAATACTCATAATCTTTTCCTTACTATGAGCGACAGGAGCCAAAACCTCCATCGTATCAGAAGTCCCAGACGGAGAACTTATCGATCTTGTAGAAGTTTTCGGAATAAAAAAACCAGCAGCAGCAATAATAGGAACCACAATCATCGTCGTCCTATTCCCAGAAATTCCCCCAATAGAATGCTTATCCAAAACAGGTTTCTTCTCAAAATTTAATCTTCCCCCATTCCTCACAATCGCCTTTGTTAAAAACGCAGACTCATCCAACGACAAGCCATTCCTATAACACCCAGCAACAAAAAACGTTGTCTCAACCTCAGTCAAGGCATTCTCAACAAGATCTTTAATAATCTCAGAAACCTCACTTTCATTTAGCCCTTTCCCATCAAGCTTTTTCTTAATAAACATCAAAGACCTTGGATTTATCTCAGTATGTATCTCTAACTCTTCTCCCTCTTTTACCCCCAACTCCTGCGCAAGATCCCACAACAACACTATCTCACCCTGCTTTACAAAAAGCTCATCAGCAGCAAGATCAGCAACAGCAACAACATCCCTCTTTTTCCCCCTGATCCTCACACGACCCAAAACTTCAAGATCTAAAACCTGAGCATCTTTACTATTAATAATAATCACAAAAGGACCGCCAGTAACAATTTTCATCACCCTTACTCTAAGCTTCATCCTTATTCTCACCTAACCCATACTCACTAACAACTACAGAAACAAAAGATAAAACTAAAGGCCCAACAACAACACCCACTATTCCAAAAAGTGCCGCGCCACCAATCAATCCAACCAAAACTACAACAGGATGCATCTTTGACTTCTTCCCAATAATCCAAGAACGACCAATATTATCAATCAAAGACAAAGTTATTCCAAGAATAGTTATCCAAACCGCAGTAGAATAATTCCCTCTCAGAAGATTCATTACCATAAATGGAATCCACACTAAAGCAGGACCCAAAAAAGGGATCAAACCAAAAATTCCAATCACTAAACCCCATAATAAAGGATTACTAATTCCCAACACTTCAAACCCCAACGACGCAATAACAAACTGCGCAAGTGCAATCACAAAAATTCCATACACAATCGCATTCGTTGTCTCACCAAGATTCCTAACTAACTTTTCTTTTTCTTTAAATGGAAGCGCAAGTTTCAATTTCTCCACCAAACTCTCTCCACTGATCAACAAATAAAAAAACGCATATATCACAATTAAAAAACCAAACACCTTTGAAGGAATAGAAACAATAAAATCCTCAGCCTGCTTAGTAATATACGTCAAAGCCTTTGAAATAAAATTCGAAACCAAAGAACTCAAATCACTATTCGACCCAAATACCTTTTGAAGAATATTATCCGCTGAAAGAATCAACTCAGAATTATACGCACTCACCGCCTCTTTAATAATCAAATTCCCAAGAATCAATAATGGCAAAACAATCACAACAACCATCAAAGCTGAAACAAAAAACGCACAGACCTGCTTGCTCTTAATTTTCTTATTTAAACTCTTATAAACAGGATGAAAAATATACGCCAAAACACAACTTGAAAAAATCGCACTCAAAAAAGATTGCACAATCAAAAAAGAAACATATATCAAAGCCAAAAACAAGGCACATAAAATATACCCCCTCACCTCTCTTTTTTCTATCATCCCCCTTCTCTTTAATTGTAGATATATAAACCTAACGACAAAACATTTATAAGGAAAACATATTTTCACCCTTCTATGAAAGTCGCAGTAATGTACTCAGGTGGAAAAGACAGCGTCTACGCTATTGACTATGCTCTACGAAAAGGATGGACAATTGATTACTTACTTTCTGTAAAACCAAATCGCACAGACTGTTACCTCTTTCACTTTCCAACTGTCGAACACACTCCAAAACTCGCTGAAGTATTAGACATTAAACACATTCTCATTCCCTGCGCTGTCGCAGATCCTCTTCAAGAAGCAACACTCGTTCGAGAAGTCGTAGAAAAAAACCCAGTCGAAGCAGTTGTCCTCGGCGGAGTAGGCTTACAGGAAACACAACTCATGAGCTTACAGAATGCTTTACACCCTTTGAACATAGAAGTCTTCGCAAGTCACGCAGGAGAAGACGAAGAAACAGTTATGCGCGAAATGATTTCACGAGGATTCAAAATAATTCTCACCCAATTTGCTACAGACGGTCTTGACATGGACTGGCTCGGAAAAGAACTAACACTTGAAAATTTTGAGAAACTCAAAAAACTATCTATTAAATATGGTTTTGACCTTTTAGGAGAAGGCGGATACTATGACACTTTGGTTACAGATGGACCAATCTTCAATAAAGCTCTTTCAATTGTCGACTCTTACAAAGTCGCAGAATCAAAATACTCCGGACACTTAGTCATAACACAAACAACAATGATTGAAAAACAAGTCATTGCTCCTAAAAGTATTACTCACTAAAAAAATCTTTCCCTTTTCTCATCTTTCTTCAACATTCAGTCACCTCTAAAGATTTCGGATAAAACCCAAATTTAAAGGAAGACCTATTTCACGAACCTAGACACTTGTCTAATTACTTTTTCTAGAAACTACTCTGAAAATCCTAAGTCAACAAACTAAACGCGCCCTTCTGTAAAAGAAATAAAACAACCAACGCTGTAATAATTGCTGTTGTCCAGCCACTTGCAACAAACATAAAATAAACCGCCGCACCGACATCTAAGATACTCATCCAATCACCTGTCAGCAAAAAAAATCCACCCTTAATCAACAAATAAAACGCCATGATCATCACCCATTCTGAGGGTAGGACGCCAGACAATAATAAAATCGCAGCAGCTAGAAGATCAACGATGCCTAAAAACTTGATAAACATATCCTTCAGGACTTTTTTAAATTATATAAAGTTTTAGCGAACAAAACAACTAGATCTTACACTGGCTTCATATGTCCCCACTTTTCTAAAGCCTGTTTCAATTCGCGATTACCCCTCGCAGCTTCTTCAAGAGAAGTTCCTTCCATCGTCGCCTCAATCGCCTGCATCGCAGCCATCGCACCAGCTCTTGTTCCTCGCGGATGACCATGAATTCCTCCGCTTACTAAAAGTACACACTCTTTTCCGAAAATCTTCAACTCGTCAGGAATCAATCCAGGATGCAAACCACCAGAAGCAACAGGAAAGGCAGGTTTAATTTTCCCCCAATCCTGTTCTAGTAAGATATTTTTAAATGGCTTTACTTTTATCTCTCTTAAGATATTTGCATTACTTTGTACCTCATCCAAACCGCCAACTAACTTCCCAACCGCAGTACCAGCATGAATCTGATCAACCCCAATCATCCGCATCAACTTCGCTAAAAAAGGCATACTCATTCCATGCTTCGGATTCCGATCAAAAGAAGCATGCATCGCCCTATGCGCATGAATTGCCATTCCATAATCTCCTAATACATCTCTCAAGGTCTGAACTGCGGAAGTGCCTGCGACAACAACATCAATCATCGCGTATCTCCATCCATGATCATGCAAAAACTTCGCTCTCTTCTTCATCTCATCAGTTTCAGATGTAATATTAATCAACGCATCCTTCTGCTGACCAGTTTCTTTTTCTGCTTTTTCTCTTAACTTCGTCATCAACTCCACTCTCTTATAAAAATTATTAAACGATGTTGAAGATAAATTCTCATCATCCTTGACTAAATCAAAACCACCCATCCACGTTTCAAACCCAATCCTCGCATGCTCAACAGCGCTAAACCCTATCTTCGGTTTTGGCACAGCTCCAGTTATCGGTCTGTCCCTTACTTTCATTATTTTTCTCAAACCCTCAATGCCGTGATATGGTCCCTTGAAATTTTTTAAATATACTTTTGGAAAAAAAACATCTACCAACCTTAAATTATCCAAGGCCTTCATCCCAAAAATATTTCCCGCAATTCCGCTTAACAACTGCGGCGCGTTTCCAGGCTCCCACAAATCCAAAGGATACGCGACCTTGACAAAATTTCCTTTCATCTCAAAAGACGTCGCCATCAACTTCTTCATTCTCGGAGGAAGCTCAAACAAAGTCGTCCAAGTTCCAGTAGAAGACTCAGAAGCAATTCTTCCAACAGCTTCTTTCACACTTACTCCTTTAGCAGGTTCAAAATAAAATAAAACAACAAGATCCGTCTTAGAAGGCGTATAATTTTCGTTTACAAAATCAGAATACCACTCCACCTTCTTTTCCATAAACCCTTTTATAACACTCGAATTTTATAAATTAATCGCTTTTCACAAATCACGATAATTATTCTCAAGATACGCTAACAACGCTTCCATACGACCCAAACGATCAGCAGACATTCTCGCAGCATTTGTCTGTTTAATTTTTTTCAAATTTACCAAAGCATCAGGCAAATCTTTTGCTAATCTCACCATCGGCCTTTCAGAAGCCTCACCCCTCAACAAAGCCTCAATAGCGTCAGTAATATTCTTTATATTACCCATAAAAAACTGCTCCTTCGCAATCCCAGCATTCGGATCAGTAATCTTCAACCCATTCTCTTCCAACTCAATATACACTTCCCTAGAAAGA
>JAHFKM010000081.1 GCA_023245385.1 archaeon | reverse complement strand
ACTTGCAAAATTTTTATTGGATGATTACAAAGCGAGTAAGAGCGAAGTTTTGGAGTTAATGAATTTGAGTGAGGAAGATCTTCTGAAAGAGTTTCAGTTGAAAGCTCACGAACTTATCGCAACTTTAGATTATCAGAGGAAGAAGAGGAGTGAGTTTCAGTACGAGATTAAGTCGGCTGCGAAAGCGGGAGTTGCTGCTGCAAGTTTAGAGCGAGCGAAGACGTTCTTTCAGGAATTAAGTAAAGTCATTGGAAAGTAGTTTTATTCGATATATCCGCCTTTTTGGAGAGACCAGAGTTTGCGGTAGAGTCCATCTTTCTTAATCAGATTCCGATGCGTATCGATCTGTTCGATCTTTCCGTGAGAAAGGACGACGATGTAGTCTGCTTTCATAATTGTAGAAAGACGATGCGCGATAATAATAGAAGTTCTTCCTTTCATTAAAATCTCTAGCGCTTCTTGAATGGCGTGTTCTGTTTCAGAGTCAAGAGAAGAAGTTGCTTCATCGAGCACAAGAATTTTTTTATCGGCTAAGATTGCGCGTGCGATAGAAACTCTTTGTTTTTCTCCGCCGGATAGTTTTATTCCTCGTTCGCCAACGATTGTGTTTTCTTTTTCTGGGAAGGTGTTGATGATCTGATCTAATTGGGAGAGTTTGATTGCTTTGAGAACTTCTTGTCGTGAAGCGTGGGGTTTGGAAAAGGCGATGTTATTGTAGATCGTGTCGTCAAAGAGGATGCAGTCTTGGGGAACGATGCTTAACTCAGAACGTAAAGATTCTTGTTCGAAGTTACGAATATCTTCGTTATCAAGAAGGATTTGTCCGCGTTCAACATCATGGAAGCGATAAAGCAGTTTAATAATTGTTGATTTTCCAGCGCCTGATGGTCCGACGAGTGCGATTTTTTTGTGTGCTGGGATGTGGAGGGTAAAATTTTTTAAAATCAAACGGTCTCGATAGCGGAATGAAACGTTTTTGAATGCTATTTGTCCATGTTTGACTGTGGCTTTTCTGGCGTTAGGAATATCTTTGACGGTTTGCTGTATTTCTCCGTAAGCGAAGAGTGCCTGGAAGTCTGCCATGGTATCGTAGAATGTTTTGATTGCGTCAACGATTTGAAAGAGTGGTCCGGTAAGATTCCCGTAGATTGTATAAACGAAGATGAGTGTTCCAAGAGTGATGCTTCCGGCTAAGAAGGATTTGAAAGTAACGGCGATGATAGCGATAAGTCCAAGTCCGAGGATAAAGTATTGTCCTGAGTCCATCCAGCGGTGATAGTTCCAAGCTTGGAGGAGTGTGTTACGAGTAGTGGTATTGGCTTCGTTGTAGCGTTGCTGGATATTTTTTTCTTTCCCAAAGTATTTTATTGCATCAACATTCGTAAAGAAATTACTAATCATTCCTTTTTCGCGATCGTCTGCGTCATCAAATTTTTTGTAGGTGACGCTTCTAATTTTGGTTATCCATAATCCAAATGCAATAAAAACGATGATAACCGCACTCATGATGATAATAACTGAGAGAATTTTGAAGTAGATGAGGGCGATAAAAACAGTGACAAATTGGAAAATGAAGGGAACGAGATTGTACACGAGGATGTCAGTCATGCGTTCGATTGCACGACCTCCTCTGCTGAGTCTTGAAATTAAAGATCCAGTTTTATGCGAAATGTGAAACTCGTGAGACAAAGTAAGAATGTAATTGAAATATTTCCTTTTCAGATCGAAAATGAGAGAGCTTTCAAGGAGATTATTGAAGTGTTGTTGTATCCATTTTGAAAGAACACGAAGGCCGAGGATCACGGTCAAAACAAGAAGGAGTGTAAGGATTGCATGAATAAATAGTTCTTGCGATCCTCCTGAAAAGAAGGTGCTTGCGTGGTCGACAAGTTCTTTGAAAACAATTTTGTCAGCAACCCAGCTTACTTCAATGATCAGGGTAGAGAAGAGAACGAGAAGAAGTAAGGGTTTGTATTTTTTTAGAAAGTTCCAATAGGTTTTGAAGTTGTATTTGTAATCAACAGTCTTTTTATCACCCATTTTAGCTTTTGAATAAGTACTGCTTCTTAAGTTTTTTTATTAAAGAATTACTGATTGACGCCAAGTCCTTTGCGTTGTCGGATTTGTCCGATGACTTTGGGTTGGAGTTCGGATGGGACTTTTTCAAAGATTTGGTCTAAAACAAAAAAGTTTCCGCGGCCTTCTGTCGCACTTCGTAGTTCTGAACTCAAACCAAATGTTTCTGCGACGGGGATTTTAGCTTTGACTGTCATGTAGACGCTTCCTTCTTGGTTCATGTCTAGCATCTGTCCGCGTTTGTTGCTAATCAGTTTGGAAATTGCTCCTAAGTGGTCGACGAGTGCTTCGATTTGTAAGACTTGGAGAGGTTCATAGAGTACTGCGCCGACGCCGATCATTGCTTCTCGTAGTGCTTCACGAATGGCAGGGTAGACTTGTGCTGGTCCGCGATGAATGGAGTCTTCGTGGAGTTTTGTATCTTGTAATTCTTCAACGCAGGGTTTGCACCATGCAGCCCAAACGTGAACTAATGAAATTCCGGGTGCAGTGTCTAGGTAAATTCTTCCAAATTGTGAGGGTTCTTTTGTTGGATTAACATAATCCTCAATTACATAAAGCCTTGGTCTTTCGGTTTTTGCTAACGCTTCTAAGTTCCCTAGTAAACTAGAACTAAAAAGTCCACCGATTCCGAGTAATATTTGTCTTTTTGTAATTTCTGACATACTGATTAGATCCTAGATAAATCTATAAAAATTATGTCTACTTGTTCTTTAGGGGTTAGAGGTGTTTTGAAAATTCTTCTTCGCTGATATTAGCCAGTTTGAGAATTGATTTCAGAGTGCCGATTTTAATTTGGTCATGAATTGGTACGACCGTGCCAACTTTTCCCTCGGTGGTTTCTTTAGATAGTCGAACGTGGCTACCTGTTCTTCCGCTAATAGAAAATCCAAGTTTGTTACAAAGAATTTTAACTGCTTCCTGTCCGGATACCTTTCTCAATTGGGGCATGTTGATCCACCTCGAAGACCGTAAGGATTGGCTTTTCTGATTCTTTGAGGGGGAATTCTTCTAGGTAAAGTTGTGTTGCTTCTTTAAGGTTGGCTACTGCTTTTTCGATGGTAGTTCCCTGACTTGCTGTTCCTACTTCTGGGCATTCAGCAACATAAAGTTCTTCTTCTTTGTGAATGATTGCGGTGAATGTTTTCATAAGAGTGCAGGTGGAGTCTTATTTTTATAGTTTCCGTATTGTTTCTTCGAGAGTGTGGTTTTTTACGTTGTGAGCTGCTTCGGTTAAAATAGTTTTTTCAATGGTCTTTTTTTATTCCCGTGTGGGTTTAATACCCCGCAGCTCTGCT
>JAHFKM010000080.1 GCA_023245385.1 archaeon | reverse complement strand
TTTTAGGTATCAGCTCATTTATTCCAGGACAAGGAAACCTCCGCAAAGAACTAGGAAAACTCCAACTCCCCAATGTTTATTTTACCGGACTCATCGATAACCCAGAATCCTTTTTCTCCAAATGCTCAATCTACCTCTCTCTCGCAAGAATAGAACCAGCAGGCATCTCAATCCTCGAAGCAATGTCTCTCGGACTTGTCCCAGTTGTTTCTCCAGGTACAGGAAACTCTTCCATTGTTTCACAAATCTCACCAGAACTTATCGTTCACACACCAGAAGAAGCAACAAAAATTATACAAAAACTCTGGCTCAACAAAAAAATACTCTTTTCCTACTCAGCCAAAGCAAAAAAAATCTCAACACACTATACAAAAGAAGAAAGCATCTCCCTCTTTAAAGAAGCACTCAAAAACATCTAATCTACCTTAAGCACATAGGTTACATGCACATTCAACCACTCAGGAAACTTTACCTTCCCAAAAACTTTCGCATACCTCGCGTTCAAACTCAAAATATTACACGTCACATACCTTTCTTCTCTCTTCAACCCAAAATCCTTAAACATTTTCACATACCTTTCTTCTCTCCATTCTCTCAACTCAAAAAACAACGAATGCTTCTCAGGATGACCATGCGTAAAAAACCTCAAAGGATGCTTCACAAAACTTTTCAAATTCTTAAAAGGAGAAATCCACACACCAGGAGAAAGAAAATACGCAAAATACCACAGAGGACGAGGAACACTCAAAATAATTCTCCCCCCCTCTTTTACACAACGTACCATCTCTTTAAGATACACTCCCTCATCCTCAACATGCTCCAATACAAAATTCGAAAGAAACACATCCACACTCTTCTCTTTCAAAGGTAAATTTTTTCCATCAGTAATAATATCAACATCTTTCTCCTCTTTCACTTCTATCCCAATAATCTTCTTATTATACAAACGCTTAAACTCATTCCTTCCACAACCATTATCAACAACACACTCTCCACTATACTTTTTTATAAGACTCGCAATAAAAGGATAAGAAGGATTATTCTCCTGCATCATTTTAATCTACACTTCATCAACACAGTTCTTGAAAACTTATTCCCCGTCGCCCTATTCAAAAAATTATCAATACCATAACTCAAGGTTAACTTACTCATCGCAGAATACACCCACTTATTCTTCGTCTTAAAAGGTCTAAACAAACTCCCTTTCATCTTCTTCACCGCAAATCCTTCCTCATCTAATAATTTTAAGATTTCAGGAATCGTATACTCCTTATGCCACACACGATAATACTTTTTCTCCTTCTCTACTAAAGAAAGATCCTGTGTATCAATACTCTTCCCCCCAAAATGCTGAATATACCACACATTCCCCTTCTCATTAAAATACTTCAACGGCATAGAAAGAATCACCCTTGTTTTTGACGCACAAAAACTTTTTATCTTCCTCAACAAAGGCCGAGGATCAACAAAATGCTCAAGAATCTCAGTCGCAATAATATAATCAGGATTCTTAAAACCACCCAAATCCCCCTCCTCAATCTTCTCAATATCCATCTCCTTAAACGCAATCCTCTTCCCATCAGCTTTCTTACACAACTCCAAAGCAACACGAATCTGCTTCTGAGAAACATCTATTCCTAAAATGCTCGCGTTCGGAATTTCTCTCAACAAATAAAAATCATACAAACCAATCCCACACCCAAGATCAAGAATTAATGTCTCATTCTTCTTTTCCTTTATCAAACTTCTTGTCGCTCTCATCCTCGCCCTAAAAGACGCGTCCTTCGGTATCAAATCCTCCCCAAGACCCTCAGAACGTATAATCTCAGTCTCAGCCTGCTTGTAAAACTCCAACAACTCCTCTCTTGTCGGAACATCTTCCAAATACGTTTTCTCCACCCTCTCAGCAATCTTCTCAGGAACATGCTGCTCCACAATCTGCTTTGCTCTTTTCACCACCGCCTTTCCGACCATTGGTTCTTTTATTAGCTTTCCTATTTTTTCCCTCCACTCTTTTTGATTTTTAGGATTCTTTATCCCAAGATAGGAACGCTCATCAAGATCCTTAATTCCACCAACCTTCGAAGCAATCAAAGGCTTTCCAAGTAAACCAGCCTCGAGAATTACCCCAGAAAAAGGCTCCTCCCACAAAGAAGGAAGCACAATAATATCAGCAACACTCATCACCTTCAAAGTCTCATCATGACTCAACTTTCCAAGACACATCGCTTTACCCTCAGAAAGACGTTCTATCTCTTTTCTTAAAGAACCATCCCCAATAACCACAAAACTCAAATCACCATACTCTTTCATCAGCTCAGGAATAATCGGAGCAATCACCTGCATCCCCTTCGTCTTTTCCAAACTCCCAGAAAAAACAATAACCCTCCTTTTTAACTGATACTTTTTCTTCACCTCTTTTTCATTCACACTCCCCTTTACTTCTCCCCTCAAAGGATGAATTATCTCAATAGGATCTTTTATTCCTTGACCTAACAAACTCTGCTTTACAGCAATAGAATTCGCAATCTTTACATCAGCCCCGTTTAAAACACCCCTTATTTTTTTTAGATGTAAAATCTTATACCCCTCCAAAGGAATTCTCCACACACTCTCGCTACACTTCACTAAACAAACAGCTTCACATCCTCTACAAGAAACACCATCCCTTCTAAAACAAGTACTCTTCGGACAAGCAAACCAATAATCCCTAAAATGAACAACAACTCTTCTGTTTTCTTTTTTCGCAGCCAAAATCGCAGGCACAGCAGTCAAACGATCATGCGCATGCACAACATCAATATTTTCTTTTTTTATCAGCTCACTTAAAAAATTCTTTATATACCACTCTTGAAAAATATAAGGCAGATTTTTCACTCTTTTAAAAAGATAGCTCTGAAACTCAGGATAATTCCCAGTAGAAGCAATAATTATTGTATGACCTCTCTTTTTTAAAGCTCTCGCTAACTCTACCATACTAATTTCAGCACCCCCATACCCCAAAGGGAAATAAGCAGTAAATAAAATATTCATCTTTTTGTTCCTGTCACCAACATCCCCGTGCTCAAGCTTGGATATTTCTCACCAACTCTAATCAAAAACCTAAACAAATACCTCAACAGAACAATATTTGAAAAATGTTCTGCTTTTGGCAGTGGGAGAGGAAGATAATATCCCTTTACCTCAATATCTTTCAGATAGGAACCTAACATTACTTTCATCTCCCTTACCGTATACTCATAATAATGCTTATCAATAATCTTATGCCCAAAAATTCTCCCCCTCAACTCTTCCCTATTCGGTGTCGTCAAATACAAACGACCACCAGGTCTTAACACACGCACTAACTCCCCAATACCCTTCAAAGCCATTTCCTTCGGAATATGCTCAATCACATCAAAACAAGTTACCTTATCAAAACTCTTCTCAGCAAAACTTAAATTAGTTATATCACCAGTTTTAAATGTTGTATTCTCAACCCCCAAACGCTCGAAAATCAAACGCGCAAACTTCAAAGGATACTCCTGATGATCAA
>JAHFKM010000014.1:5345-14715 GCA_023245385.1 archaeon | reverse complement strand
ACATTCAATCCCTCTTAGTTTCTGAAAACACCTGTAAATTCAATGACATTGATACCCTTATCAAAGAACTTGGAACACTCGCTGATAGACTAACAGCAATGGAAAACCAACTCGGAAAAAATGATCCTGAAGTTATGAAACTCAAAGAATACTATTCTTTACTTGAAATAAGACACTGGCTATTCTTAAAAAAACTCAACACTTCCTGCGGCACACCCTACCAACTTATCCTCTACTTCTATTCTTCAGACGAAAAAGAATGTCCATCCTGCGAAAGCCAAGGATACATCCTCACTTATTTACGAGAAAAATATCCTTCTCTAAGAATTTATTCCTTCGATATTAACATTCATAATCCTGCACTAGACACACTAAAAAATCTTTATTCTATTAAAGAAGTACCAACAACAGTCTTAAATGAAAAACCTTACCCCTACCTTACTAAAGAACAACTCGAAGAAAAACTCCATAAAAAAAAAGATATATCCTACTCCCCAAAATAAACAATTAGAAACCTTTAAATTTTTCTCCACTTTCTTCTCCCTATGACTTTCAAAACAATTACCTTCTACAAATATGTTTTGTTAAAAAAATTAGATTTTCTCAAAGAATATTTTCAAGAAACTTGTTTACAATTATCTCTTAATGGAAGGATTCTGATCGGGGAAGAAGGAATTAACGGAAATGTCTCAGGAAAATTAGAAAGCGTCGAATTATTTAAAACAAAAATAAAAACACTCTCTTCCTTTTCAGATCTGACTTTCAGAGAACAAAACACTTATGAACAAGCACACCACAAACTCGTTGTACGCATACGAAAAGAAATCGTCGCCTTTGGAAAAAAAGTAGATTACACCAATGCTGCAAGTCCACTTAGTCCTGAAGCATTAGAACAAGCATTTCAAAATAAAGAGGATATTCTCCTTCTTGACGCGAGAAACACCTATGAAACCGCAATTGGAAAATTTCAAAACGCTTTAACACTTCCAATAAAAAACTTTCGAGAATTCCCCGAAGCAAGCAAGCGCTTAAACAATCTTAAAAATAAAAAACTCGTTCTCTACTGCACTGGAGGAATCAGATGCGAAAAAGCCTCAGCCTACCTTAAACAACAAGAATTTGAAAATGTTTATCAATTACAAGGCGGCATTCTCCATTATTTAAATAAATTCCCAAACAGCCACTTTGAAGGAAGCTGCTTCGTCTTCGATGATAGGCTAGGAACAGAAACTACCCGCCCCATCAGTAATTGTTTTCATTGTAAAAAAAGCTCAAGCACCTACCTTAACTGTTTTAACCTCGATTGTGACAAGCTTTTTATCTGCTGCTCAGACTGTCAATCCCAATTCAATAAAACCTGCTCTCAAAAATGTACCCAAGCACCACGACGAAGAAAAGAAACAGAAAAAGAACGAGAAGTCCTCGGCATCGTAGAAAACTATTATCCCAAAGCACAAGTAGCGTTAATAAAAACTCTTAAAAAAATAAATAAAAACAGTTCTATTCTTATTAAAGGAAAAACAACACAATCATTTACCCAAGAAATTAAACAATTAAAAAATTACGATGGAAATGAAATAGAAACTGCCTCTGAAAAAGAACTTATCACAATTCCCGTCTCACTAAAAGTACGAAAACACGACAAAATACTTTCACTTTAAATTCATTTTAGCTTGCCACTTTCCTCACCATAAACCCTTCATTCACTACTGGAACGATTTTTACCCTTATCTCTCGCTTTTTTCGCATGTTCACTTAGGATCATGATCTTTCATTTACTAAGTAAGCGACCTTTTATTTAAACTTTTTTCCCCAAAGATTTTTTAAGTCTCTCCCCTACTCTTTTCTCATGATACTCGAACAACTTAAAGAATTAGAAAAAGAAAGTTTACAAAGAGGAATACCTATTCTTGGAAGAGAAAAAGGAACATGGCTCTTACAAAAAATTCTCGAAACAAAACCTATAAAAATTCTTGAACTCGGAACCGCAAATGGATACAGTGGATGTATCCTCGGAAGCCAAGGAGCAAAGCTAACAACTATTGATATTAATAAAGCTCTCTCTGAAGAAGCAAAAAACAATTTCAAAACATTCAAAATCAATGCAACTATCCTTTTGGGAGATGCTCTTGAAAAAATAAAAAAATTTCAAAATAAATCCTTCGATCTCGTCTTCATCGACTTTGCTAAAAAATCCTACATTAAAACCCTAGAAGACAGCATTCGTATCTTAAAAAAAAATGGAATAATCATCGCAGACAACATCACCTTCCCAGGATGTCAAAACTACAAAGAAGCAGTCCTCAAAGATACAAGACTTAAAACTGAAATTATTCAAATAAAAGATGGACTCGCTTGCAGTAAAAAACTCTAGCTTATTTTGTTAAATACACAATTTCATTAACAACATCACAAAATTTATATTTTCTCTCTCCAAACCTAATTGATAAGATAATTTTCATTTTCAAAAGACCATAAATTCATCACTCGCAGAAATATACTAAACCCCTATTTCCCCTCTTTATTCTCCTTTCCTCTCTTAACATCCTTATATAACAACTTTTTTTATAACTTCTCTGATGTTTTTTCCGAAAATCTTACGAACAGAAAAACTTTTAACAAACAAAATCCTTCCTTCCTTATGGTGAACTGTGAACTCTGCGGCAAAGAAACAGAACTACAGAAAGCAAATGTAGAAGAAGTCATCGTCCATGTCTGCCCGAACTGTATAAAATACGGGACACCTATTCAAGAAAAAAAACAAATCTTTATCACACCCTCTCAAAGAGAAGATATTATCGAAGACCTTAGAGAAGACTACGCAAAAATCATCAAACAACAACGAACCGAACAAGGACTCAGTCAAAAAGAATTCGCACAAAAACTCTCTCAAAAAGAATCATTCATCTCTAAAATTGAACAAGGAAGCCTTCATCCTACTCTTGAAGTCGCTAAAAAAATCGAACGCATCCTCGGTGTTTCCCTAACAACAAGAATTCTCAACTCTAAACTTAGCAAAGAAACAAGTCCAGAAGTTTTCACACTCGGAGATTTGCTAAAAAAGAAAAATTGACAAATACTCGCTCTCATGAATAAAAAAGAACTCGCAATAAAATTAAGCACACTCAAGACACCTGAAACATTTACTATCAAACTGGAACAATACCAACTTGAAGGAGAACTCGCAGCAGAATTACTCTGGAAAGCCTTCTTGAATGGAGACATAAAAAACAAACTAATCGCCGACTTCGGCTGCGGCAACGGAATCCTAGGAACAGGAGCATTACTTCTTAACGCGAAAAACGTTTACTTCATCGACACTGACAAAAAAATGATCACACTCGCGAAAGAAAACTCTAAAAACAAAGGAATTTACCTCACTTCAGATATCAGATCTTTTGAAAAAAACGTCGATACCGTACTCATGAACCCACCCTTTGGAGTACAAGAAAGAAAAGCAGACAAAATCTTCTTAGAAAAAGCAATGACCCACTCCTCCACTATTTATTCTCTTCACAAAATAGAATCAAAACCCTTCATAAAAAAAATCACAGAAGAATACAACTTTCACATAGAAGAAATTCTTGAAAGAAATTTTCTCCTCAAAAAAACATATCCCTTCCACAAAAAAAACAAGTACCTTGTGAAGATAGGTATCTGGATTCTAAGAAAGATTTAAATAGATCCTTTCGAGAAGAATACTCATACAAAAAAAAGAGCACACCATGATTAGATCTATCCCTAACAAACTATTCCTCATTACTTCCGTCTTTCTTCTTTCCCTGACAATTGCTTTTGCAGCACCATGCTCCCCAGTCAATACAATTCTCAAACTTGATACTCTCGCAGGAGGCCAAGCAGAACTCTACGATCAAAACTTTTATTCTAATCCTCTCTGCTTCGGATATACCGGACGTGAAGACACAAGCTCTGTCCATGAATGCGCAGACTATAAACCTCTTACAAGAACATGGGCACCAGACCCAAGCTCCCCAGACAACCTTATTCTCAAACTCTCAGATGTTAGCAACGCACATGGAGCAACACAAGACAGCGGCTCATCTTACTCAATAAATGTCTGTTACAAAGGCTACAGAAATTGTGAAAGTGTTTCAGGAAGCTGTCCTTCAGGAAAAACTCCCGTAGTTGAACTTTCAAATCCAGATGACGCACATCTCGCCTCGCCCCTTTACTCTGACTTCTTATCACCCATTACTATTTGCTGTACACCCCTCTCAGGAGTATCCTGCGGATCGGGAGATGCCGCTACTGATCAAGCATGTACTAACAATTGCCAATGCACTTCAGGCTACTGTACTGCTGGAACATGCTCATCCTGCCCAGGACAAACACACCTTAGTTCAGGACAATCATGCACCCACCCCTGCCAATGCACTAGCGCAGATTGTACTGCAGGAACATGCATAGGCTCAGGAACTGGTTCTGGAGGAGAAACTCCAACCATTACTCCATGTTCTTCCCCCATTGATTGTCCTTCTGGAGAACGCTGTCAAATAGATCCCGGTCTTTTTACAGGTGTTTGTGTTTCTTCTTCCCTTTGTAGCGCAAGTATTTCTAATGGAAACACCTGCACACGAAGCTGTGAATGTGTAAGTGGAACGTGTTCACAAGGACGATGTGTCACCTCTTGCAGTTCATCTCATCCACGAGAACAAGGAAGCTGCGCTCCAGGACAAGTCTGCGCTACAACCTATATCCCTCATTGTCAAGCATGTACTCCTCCAACTCAACGCGCCAATTCAGCTTCCTGTACTGATAATTGTCAATGCACTAGCGGACTTTGTTCACAAGGACAATGTGCCGGATGTACTACTTCAACAGTAGGAGAAGAAGGAAACTGCCCTGCTGGAGAAGTTTGCACTGCTCCACAAAATGGAATCTGTAATAGATGTCTAAGTCAATTTGCAGCAGATCATACCTGCCAACAAAATTGTGAATGCTCCAGCGGAACTTGTACTGCAGGAACATGCATAGGCTCAGGAACTGGTTCTGGAGGAGGAACTCCAACCACTCCTTCTTGCTCAGCCACTCTCGCCGATGATACTTCATGTACAGACAGCTGTCAATGCACAAGCAGCTATTGTGACTCTGGCACATGTAAGCATAGAACCTGTAATCCTACTACACCTACTAGTAGTTGTCCTCATCCTCAAGTCTGCTCAACACAAGGAGTTTGTGATAATCCCTGTGTCTTTAACTGCCCTTGCACTTCTGGTAGCCAATGTGAGAGCGCTCGTTGCACTAGTGATTCTGATCATAATGGAATCAATAACTGTGACCTAGATCTTACTTGCCCAAGCGGATCAGAAGACCCACAAGACACAGATGGAGATGGAATTCTCTGCGACTTCTGTAAAAATCAAGGTGGAACAGTAAATACACTCGGCTGTCCTATTACAAATCAACCACACCCCCTCAGCTGCCCAGACCTTAAAGGAGTTACCTGCTCGGACACAGGTCAATGTGATGGTAAAGAAATACCACTTAGAGAAGCACACACCCTTAATCTCCACGAAATCTACTGCTGCGCACCAACACCAACACAACCAACACCTGTATGTGAAGAACACACCCACAACCCCCTCTTAGGAAGATCAATCACTATTACTCGTGGAACATGTGAAGTAGAACCAGGACAAACAACAGGAACAAGAAAAATTACTCTCCTGGGTATTAACACTGGAGAAATTGAAACAGCAGGAGGAATATCAGCAGTTCTTCCAGAATGCCAAACAAGAACATGCACTACAAGTACAAGCAGCTCTTCAACTGGTTCAAACTCAGAATGGCAAGTCTCTTGCACAACATTCACTTCCGAAGACACAGAAAAACAAACAATCCCCTTCTATACCATCAGTGGAATTCTTCTCTCACTCGCAGTCCTCTTAGGATTTTACATCGCCAAGAAACAAAAATTTTAAATAGAAGTTTGATCAGAAATAAAATTAGTAAAAAAAAGGAAGGTGGACAAATGTATTTCAAATTATATAAAAAAGCGCAAATCGCAAGTGGAGTTTTAATTCTTCTCATTGGTCTTGTTGTTTTCACATCAGCATTAACCGGGAGTATTACAGGAAACTCAATTTTTACCAGCTTCAAATCTATCTTCTCTAAATCTTCTCCAAATATTATTCCTTATAACCCTCCATTAAAAAGTTTTGGTGAAGCATGTACTACCCATGCAGAATGCTCTACTTATTATTGTAATTATGCTACTGCTTATCCTGATTCTTCTGACATAAAAAAATGTAGAAATCTTGACCTTCCTAATGGAGAACCCTGTGTCTGGGATAAAGATTGTTCCACTAGCTATTGCCCTTCATCATCACGAACCTGTTCATCCTACCTCATTAATAGATTTATCTATGATGAATGTTCACCTAATGATCCATGTGATCCTAACACACTCTTCTGTAAACGTGTTCAAAAAAATGGACTTGTTATTACAGACCCGAACTACAAACGTTGCGCACACAAACTTGCTTTTAATGCAGTAGGTTGCGAACAAAACAATGATTGTACAACTGGATCTTGTACTATAGACTCTAAAACAGGAATAGGTCGATGTGGAAGAGTTGGTTCAGCAGATTTTATTCCTGATGAAAGTGAGGCAGGAGTCTTTCAACCAGCTCCTAGTGATACTAGTCAATTTCGCATTCCACCAGAATCTATTCCTCCTGGAGCATTTGATCTTTCTACGAGAAGAGGATTGAATAATGCCATAGGAGGACAACTTTCAAATCCTTCAATCCCTTCACCTCGTGGTTCGGCATGTGCAATATTAGGATCAGGAACATACACCTTTACTTGTCCATAATTATGCACGTAAAAAACGTGCCTTTTTTCTTTTTTAGTATACTTTGTTTCTAGATTATTCTATCTATAAAGAAATAAATTAAATATTAACCTCCAAAAATTAAAAATTGTTTAGAATTTTTAACAAATGTCGCTTAAAAAGAAATGGAATCATTCACTATGGAAAAAAATTTTTAGTTTTTAAGACGCAGAAAAGAATATTAAAGATTGTGATTTTTTGATAAAAGAATTAAGAAAATTTATAGAACATAAACTTGAGTAATATATTATTTTTGAATAATCACTCTCTAAAAATGTATCGATCATATATTTTTCTTGAACAAACAAAAATTTAAATAGTACTAACTCTCTGATCCCACTAGCTAAAAAAAGAGAGTACTCACACATGAAGACACCAACTATTTTCATTCTTCTTATTTTTCTCTCACTCGTAAGCATTGAAACATACGCAGACACAGGAACACCTTGTATGAGAGATTCTGATTGCGCTCCAGGAATGTTCTGTAAAATTATTTCAAAAACACCAGGAACTTGCGCTCCTATTTCTTCCACTTGTACAAATGAATGTTCATATCTTAGTGAAAAAGGTTGTTCACTCGATTCTTCTTGGAGTTGTACTCGAGATATGAATACTGGGTGTTACCAAAAAACCACAACTCCTTGCTCGCCAGGACAAGCTTGTTATTTAGGAAATTGTTTTGATACATCCACCTCTTGTACAAGTAATCTTCAATGCGCAGCTATACCTGGAATATTCTGTGACCCCTCTACAAAAAAATGTGTCTCTCCAAATCCTTGCGATCCTAGCAAATTCTGCTGCCCTCCAAACGCAATCGGTTGCTGTAACCCTCTCGCCCATTCAACATGTCCATCAGAAACTTCTTGCAATCCAGAAAATTTTCACTGCGATCCAGCACCACCAGCACCCTGCACTTCCGGATGCTGTGGTCTAAATGAAGCGAACTGTTGCGATCCTTCTGATCCTTTAAGTTCAAAATGTCCAATCGAAACTACTTGCAACGCAGAAACAAAAAGTTGCGAACCAGCACCGCGCCCTAGTTCTTGTTCTGGATCAGCATGCTGTATTCTCGGAAATCCAGGATGTTGTGATCCTTTAAGTTATATCAATTCAAAATGTCCTTATACTAGCGTATGTGATATCAGAACTCTCGCTTGTGAATCTATAAAACCACCAGCACCCTGCAACGATCCAGGAACAGGATCTTGCTGTTATCCAGGACTTGTAAACTGCTGCGACCCTGCACAATCAACATGTCCATCAGGAACACTCTGTGATTCAACAAGTAAAGCATGCATCCCAGCACCACCACCCCCCTGCACTTCAGGAACAGGATGTTGCGCAGTTGGAGATCCAGGATGTTGTGATATTCTTGATTCTTCTTCAAAATGTAAACAAGGAACTTTATGTGACCCACTCACAAGCGCATGTAAACAAGCACCACCACCCCCCTGCACTCCAGGAACTACTTGTGAACAACAAGCACAAGGACCATGTACTTTAGGAAATCCAGGATGTTGCACAGTTGGAGATACAAGTTGCACTTGTGACCCTACTAAAACAACTTGTTCACTTGGAGGTATTTGTAATCCAACAACAAACAATTGTGAACAACAACTCCTTCCCCCATGTGATCCCACTACACCCACTTCTTGCCCAGAAGGATTTACTTGTACCACAGGAAGAACCTGTGATCTTAATCTTCCCCCTCCTCAACCGGCACAAATTTATGTCATTCCAGATCCTGAACTTAAAGATCTTCCACGTTGTGAAATCGAACCAGATATTGATGGAGATACTATTCCTTGTGACCTCTGTCCCGATGTCTTCGGAGATTCAGATCATGATGGCTGTCCACAACTCCTCGACCAACCAGATCCTATGATCAGCCCAGCTCTTGACAATCCTGACCTTGACCCAAAAAGTTGTTTTTCATTCGGAGGAACCACCTGCTCAGAACAACAAACCTGCAAAAATGGAAGACAACTAGAACTTCAAGGTGTAGGAGATAGTCTTAGTCTCCCTCTCGATCAAACCTGCTGCGTTCCTACAAGTACAAGTACACCATCAGCATGCGAAGAAAAAACAAGCATCGCAACCCTTGGAAAAAGTTTCACCATCACCAGAGGCCAATGCCAAGATGAAGATCATAATGGAAGAGGAACAAGAACAATCACCCTCGACCAAGCCCTTCCCTCAGATCTTGATTCTCTTGGAGGTATCAGCAGCATCATCCCAGAATGCGCAACAACTACTTGCACACTTAGCTCCCCCTCAGGACCTTTACCTACTTACGAACTCCCCTGCACAACACTTACCCCAGAAATCGTAAAAAAAGTTATTGTTCCAACCTACACACTCAACACACTCTTCCTCTCCCTCTTTACCATTCTCAACTTTTATTTTTTTAAAAAAAGAAAATAAACTACTCCCACTTTGAATAACTCTAGCTCTCTTAGTAAAGTTCTCTTAAACTTTAGGCGACCACACAACTAACTAACGTGGTCACCCCCT
>JAHFKM010000014.1:2775-5335 GCA_023245385.1 archaeon | reverse complement strand
TTTATTACAACATTGTAACTGTATGTTCTCGTTGGATTATAACCTCACTACATCTGCAAAACTCTAAAAATTATCTGAAATTCTACAATTATTCAGCTTTCTGAAAGACTTTTTCCTTTAAGAATACAATAAAATAAGATTATAGACTGTTTTAAAAAAAATAAATTTATTCTCAAAAGATTAGTGATCGCCACATTCAAACATTTCAGATCTCAGCACGTTTTAAAAAAATCAAATTCAAAATCCCAAACACTTACTGAGAAACGAAAGCTTTAAAATAGTTAAGCCTCTCTCATTTTTCATGAACCTAAAAATTCTCAAAGAAGAAAAAAATATTCTAGAACTCCAATTCTTCGGAGAAGGACACACACTCTGCAATCTCTTACGCCAAGAACTCTGTAATGACGAAAACATCAGCACCGCAAGCTACACCCTCAAACACCCCCTCATCTCTGAAGCGAACTTTATTATCACTACAAAATCAGGCAAAGCAAAAAAACACCTCCAAGAAACACTCACCACACTCAAGAAAAAAACAAAAGAACTCAAAGCACAAGTAGAAAAATTCCACTAAAAATTTCCTTCTTCCAAAAAAAAAGTAATTGTTTAGTTCAGTCTTGAAATTTTTCTAATCAGAACTCAATTTGATCCTCTCTTCTGAAATTCTTAAAACTTTTAATCAGAAAGGAATTCGATTCAACCTCTGTTTGATGGAACTAAACAATTACAAAAAAAAACAAACCTTTAATAAACAACTCCAATTAAAATAAGCAAGAAAAGAGATGAACCAAAAAGAACATTCCTTCCTCGCACTAAGTTTTCTTCTCCTCTTATTTCTCTTATTCCTCCTCTTCAAACCAACAATCACCGGACAAACAACCGCTTTATCAAGCTCTCCTCTAACCCAACAAATCATCGGACAAACACTTAACGGAAGCTTTACACTCACCCTTCAACAAGGAGACAAGATCAAGACTAATGCACTACTTACTCTTTCCCTTGTTAACGGAACAGATCTCTACGCGCTCAATATCACAAGTATCAGCACAATTTTTAACTCTCTCGGTATAACGCCAGACAGTTCTCCCTTCGGACAAAGTTATAACAGAGCAGGAAGTTATATCATCCCCTTCAGCTACTTTAACAACTTCAAACCAAGCATTCCAGGAACAGCAACACTCATTATTAATCTCAGTGACGACACCACAAGCGTCACGACAGTCACACCACTAACCATTCTTGGATTCACCACAGTTCAAGCACTCTCCTCAAAAAGTTTTCTCTCACTTTTCAACGGAAACTATTCCTTTGAATTCAAAAACAACGACCTCATCTTCTGCTCCTTCAACTACCTAGGAACAGCAAACAAACGCGTCTCCTTCTACCAACCAGGAGATAGTATAACCACACCTTCACTCACCCTCTCAAACACAGACGTCTCCTGCGACCCTGCAGAACCAACAAGCTGCGCAGTAGCCTACCAAGTCAACACCACCAAAAAAGGATTATGGATCTGTCTTGTACGACTTACCGCGCCAGATGGAAGATATATAGAAAAAATCGCTTCCAACAATTTACTCATGATCAACACAGCTCCCCTTCAAATTAAAAATTTTGAAACTATTAACCTTAACCAGAGCGCAACCCTTGACCTTGATACTTATTTTAAAGATCCAGATAAAGATCCTCTTACCTATGAAATCATCGGAGCAAGAAACACTCTCGCAGCTATCCACGGAAACATTCTCGCACTTTCCAACGCACAACACCTCTCTACCACAGAAAACCTCCTCATCCTCGCTTATGATGGGTATGAAGAAGCAACAGCAAATCTTACAATTCTTCTTCAAGGAACAACCACACAAGAACAAACACTTAACACCACAAACTGTACACCCATCTGGCAATGCAGCGAAGGATTATGCGTCCACGGTTTCAAAACAAAAACCTGCAGCACCGATACTAATACCTGTGGTGAAGCAACACCTGCACCAACACAAACACCCTGCCAAGAAACACTTCCAACACGAACACAACAAAAAATTAATCTCTCCTCCATCCCAATTGATCTTAAAAAAGAATCAGCTCCAGTAGGTCTAGGAAAAATACTCTTACTTATTCTCGGAATTGTTTTTATTTTATCAGGCGTAGGAATTTATATTTATCAACGGAAGAAAAAACCAGAAGAAACACAACAAACAATTACTCAAGAAACACAAACACTCCCTTCACAACAAACAATTATTCAACAAACAATTACTCAAGAAACACAAAACCTTGACGAACTGGATCGCTACATTGAAGATGGACTCGCTCAAGGGAAAAAACCAGAAGAACTCAAACAAGAACTCATTCAAGCAGGATGGCAAGAAACGGATATTATTAAAGCTCTCGCTTATCTAGGAGCAAAAAAATACTGCAAAGACAAACTCTCACAAGGATACACCAAAGAACAACTCACCCTTACTCTCAAAAGCAAAAAATGGAAAGATGAAAACATAGAAAAAATCTTTAAAGAACTCCAAGCTACACAATAACTAAAATTTATTCAAAACATTTA
>JAHFKM010000014.1:0-2765 GCA_023245385.1 archaeon | reverse complement strand
TTATAAATCCCTTTCCACACAAGCCCGTCAGAATTAAAGAAAAAGAACTTTCTTTCACATTCCAAAAAAAATACTGCAAAGAACAACTCACCCCTACTCTCAAAAGCAAAAAATGGATTCATAAAAAAAAATAAAAATATCTTAAAAAATAATCCCAAATCAGTTCGCTGTAAAAAAATCTTCAGAAAAAATATTTCCAAACTCCCTCTCCAAAAAAACTTTTAAAAATAATAGAAAAGATTTATAAAGGAGTGCTCACAGAAATAAATTTAACAAAAGAGATTACCTATGAATAAAACATTAGCACTCACACTATTTATTTCATTCAGTATTCTTTTTATTTTCAGTTCACTTTATCTTTATTCTCCACAAAATACAATAACAGGCTTTGGTATAACCTCTTCTTCTCCTCCTCAACTAGGCATTGCCCCTGGAAATATACATTCTGGAGCATCACTTCCTTCTTCACCTACCCCTCTTGACGCTGGTGTTCAATCAAGTCTTAGACGCCTCGGTGTTCCCCCTTCTTCAGCTGCTTCTCTAGCACATACCCCCCGAAGAGGAGTTAGTCACAATGTTCAAGAAATAACAGGATTACTCCCAACTATTCAAGATCTCTACACTCGCACAGGAAATTGTTTTCTTCTCGGAGTAACTTCTCCTTCCAGCTCTAACCCCTGCGCACCCTATGGTTCACAATACACCTATCTCAAAATCAATGGACTTAGCATAACAACCGCTTCAGGAACTACTACTTCAGACCTTCACCTCTGCTGCTCTACTATCCCTGCTCCTTCAGGAACACCAGATTCTACCCCACCAAGTTTTTCAGATAGCACTCCAACTCCAGGATCTTCAACCCCAACACCTATAACATTACAATATTTTACTCCTCCTGCAGGAATTCTTATTCCAACACTTATAAGTCCAGGACAACCTTGCGCTCTTGGACAAAACTGTTGGGATAATACTCCCTGTCCTCTTTCCACCCACACTTGCCCAAATCCAACATTCTTCGGTGGTCTTCTTCCTGGCGATTCTTGTGCAAAAGCAGAACACTGCGCAGACGGACAAGCTTGTCATGTTTCCGCTGTTAAAAAAACATTTGACACTTTTGGATTAGGTGGATTATTAGGAACATCAGGAACTTGCCCAGATCCTATAACCTTACTTATCAGAGCGAGCTTTCCTTCAGATACTGCATTAATAGGTGAAGATAGTTCTTATGGGATTAACACATGTGATTATGCAGAATATCAATCTGATCAGAACACAGCAGCTACTGGCAATTTTATATTAACATCTCGTTATGTCAGTGGATTTCCAGTAATATTGATAGGATCCAAGACTTATAATTCGAGAATATCACTAAGCTGTAGCCAAGCTTTTGCACAAAATCTTGTAAAAAGAGCATGGGTTCAATCTAATGACAACCACATGCATATGATTCTAAGAATGAGATGTAGTAGCACTTCACAAGGAATAGCGAATGGAGAAACAGATGTAGAAAGAGATTGCGGTTCAGTAATTCAAGATCACTCTATTCAAAATGGTAATCCTTGCACTGCAGATATTCAATGTCTTCGAGATTCCACATGCGCTTCTTCTACAGGTCTTTGCCGACCTTCAGGAATTCCTTCCTCACAAACTCCTCCTCCTTCAACTCCTCCTCCTTCAAGTACTACTTCACAACCTTGGGCAAAAATTTGTGATGACCTTGCTCTTCGAGGAAGATGTATAAATATCAATGATAACACTTTCGATTTGGGTTACTTCAATACTCATGCAAAATCTATATTAGTTAAGAGTGGACTTATTGGTATCATTTGTCATCAAGAAGGAGATTCTATAAAAGACTGTAAACCTTATCTTCCTGGCGCAATAAGTAATAATGTAGTTAAATATCCAACTGGTATATCCTCACTTGAATTTGAATCTATTCCAAAAGGTTCTGGTATTAAACTTTGCGACACTACACTTTATCTAGGATCTTGTAAAGAATTTACACCAGAATCTGCTCCTCAAATCTTAGTTGATTCAGGGCATGAATTATATCCTTATGTTGGTGATGATTGGAATGACCGAGCTGCGTCAATCCTTTTAGGTGATGACTATTATAATATTGTTGATGGTGCATATCTTCCTACTCACGGAAGCATTGTTACTTTATGCCCTAATTCTTATGATGACCACTTCAATTGGGATGACTGTGCAGAATATGATTCATCTGAATTTTTAGGCACTAATCTTAATATTCATCAGTTTTCTAATTTAGGATCAGATCATAAAGTAAGTAGTATTTACTTCGGTCCAATTCCTTCACATTAATTTTTTTATAAAATCTTAAAGAAATACTAGAATTTCATCCTAGCAGAAGCAATTATAAACAAGTTCCTCACTAAAAAAATTAAAATGGAAATAAAACACACTCTCGAAAACAACTACAAAATAATCTGGAAAGAAGACCACACCTTTCAGTTTTGTAATATTTAAATACAATTGTACTTTTAAAATACCAAATGATTGAAAAAAATAACACCTACAAAGTCTTAGAATTTTTCTTTACTTATCCTACGAAAGAAATTCACCTCAGAGAACTTTCCAGACAATTAAAACTCTCCATGCCCCCCATCCTTTCAGCAGTAAAAAAAACTCCAGCAGGAACAACTCTTAACAGTCACTAAAGTAAAAGCCCTCACCAGTCTCAAAGCCAATCTTGACAATAAAATGTTTCTCCCCATAAAAAAATCCAGCAACCTTGAAAA
>JAHFKM010000079.1 GCA_023245385.1 archaeon | reverse complement strand
CAACAAAGTCTTATGGCAATTCAAAAGCTACAAAGAAGCATACTGGACATTTCTCTTACTTCTCGCACGCCTCTACTTATGGTTCCTTATCTACTTCGACATCCGCTTCAAAAGAAAAACATTCAAACAGCTCTGGGTGAGAGTGGATAGTACCAAGTAACCTTTTACTTATTAAAACTACTAAAACCTCTCTACCAACTAAAAAAGATCGTGTTGAATACTGAACGATAAATGTCTTTAAATATTTCAAAAACTTCTTAATAATATGATTCAATTTGAAAAAGATCCAAGAGCAATTGACAAAAACGCAACACTCTTATTTTCACAATTAAAAAAATTACATCTAGAAAATGAAGGATTGAACTTTCTAGGAAGTTCTCCCCCAGAACTATTTGTTGGCAAATTTAATTATCCGCATGTCTACACTGGAATCTTAGCTCCTACAGATCATGATGAATTATCTTTTCAGTTAAGCGCGCCAGAAGAATGGTTCAAACAAAATCTCTCAATAGATCAAATCTTAACAAATAGAAGCATGATGATTTATTCAAGATTTATGAGTGATGTGAAGAAACCAAATGAGGGAAAACTCTTAGGAGTCATGCAAGAAGTGTCAATGGCAGAAAAACCCTGCGATGTAGAATTTTTTTTGAAAAAAAAACCAATAGTAAGATTAGAAATGGATGGAAGAAGCAATCCTGTCGCTAACCCAGCTCCTCTAGAAAGAGCAAGATTAACTGAAAATCCTAAAATAGCAAAGAAAGTAGAATATGTTGTCTCAGACACTGATCTGAAAGCTAAAGACGCGATTCTAGATTTATATAACCATGATTTTTCCGTGAGCTCAATGATCAAACTACTATCAGCCGGTCTTTTAGGAATTAAACCACAAAGAACCTTAGTTCCAAGCAGATGGAGTGTGACAGCTGTTGACGATGTGATCTCTAAAAAAGGTCTCGAAGAGATTCGTCATTTTGATCCTCTCGATTGTATTCAGGTGTTTCACGATGAGTATTTGGGAAATCACTATGAGATCATACTTTTTCCGAGAGTATGGTTATTTTAGGTGATTGAAGCAAAAACTCCAATCCCTGGAATTCCTCATTTTGAAGCTGCCTACTGGTCCGATTACGAACCCTTTAAAGGAAGGAAAGAGTATGCCACTATCGTGACTGGTGCGTATTACGCAAATCGTTTGGCTGTGGTGGAATATTTACAGAAAATAAAAAGACAGGCGAGCGTTCTTGTACTGAGAGAAGTACGTCCAGAATACTACGCTCCCCTAGGAGTCGGGATTCTAAGAGAAGTCACAAGAAACGCGTTCAAGAAAAATCCAGAACTATTTGAAACGTTTTCTGAAGCGCGTAAGATCATCCAGTCGAGAATGTATTTACCTATTGATGAATTCTTAAAGCAGAGTCGCTTGATAAAAGAACAGAAAGAACAAACATGTTTACACAATTTTTTCTAGGATCTTGGAAATGTTCTTTGTCTGAAATAGCTTCTGAAATAATCCACATTTCTTTCTACGCTTTTAACATAACGCTGAGTATCCTGGGTTTGATTGTCTATTTCTTTTTCAGTTCCAAGACTTCTCCCTAAATACTTTCTGACTAGTGGTTTTGTGAATTCTTCACTAATCGTTCCCCAACTAAGCGTTCCTTTTTTTCTCGCACGAGCTACCGCCTCACAAACTATCCCACTCCCGCTGTTGTACGCAAGAACCTTAAGTTTTCCCTGAACTTCTTTAGACGCATCTGCAGCACACGCTTCTATCGATCTCCCTAATTGGCTAAAAATGATATCTTCTCCGAAAATAGCAGGATAAGCACGTTCTCTGTTATCTACTTTCTTATCATCTACAGTTCCTAAATTCACATAACATTTTCCCTGATAAAGCGCACATCCTTCTGGGAATTCTTCATATCCTTTTACTTCTATACCCTCTCCCGAGCTCGCGATAATTTGACCAAGCCCTACAGCATTCACTTGTCTTGTGCCATTTTTTTTTGTACGATAACTTTTCGCTGCAGGATTTCCTTGTGATTCTGCAACGATGATCGCTGCGAGGAATGATGCCCGCTCTTCTTTATCAGGATGTTTTGACGCGACTTTCATAATTCTGTCTGCATAGACTAATGTTCGTTCAAGAGAATTTAGAGTTGTCGGTAGCGAGACAGTTACTGGAAGTTCTTCTTCTCTTTCTTCTTTGACTGGTTTGAGAAAAATAGTAAGTGTTCCTCCAACGATAAGACTAAGTGCCGTGACGCGGTGGGATTTTGGAATTTCTCCCCATTGTTCTCTTGCTTCTTGAAGAATATCATTAAAGTCCATAACCTTGTTTTGAAGAAAAAAGAATTATAAACCTTCCTATTGTGACCACTAATAAGTAATTACTTAACTTTTTGGAAGATTTCAGTATCTGAAACATTTCTCAAACATCTGTCTACCCTTTCTTGGTCTTTCCAAGAACACTTTCCCTGAACACATCCACACTGCGCTTGTTGATAACAAACATACCCCTCTTTAAATTCACACATAGTTACTGTTTTCTCAGCATCTGCCTTCCCTAAACAAAATTGAGAAGAACATCCCGCTTTGCTACACTCTCCATCCTGAGTACATTCTATTTGAAAATGGGTCTGACAAGAAACAAGAAGAAGAATACAAAGCAAAAAAATCTTTTTCATGATCTTTTAATTAAACTAACCAAAATAAAAATGTTTCTACAAAGGGTTCCCAAAAAGCCAGAAAGCAAGTGAAGTATGAATAAGCACCGAAAGGAAGAAAAGCTTCCAATACAAACAGTGTTTATTATAAAATTTTTTATACAACTCATATTGCCAGAGCTTATTCCCAAGCGTTGACCCCATCATACACCTACAAGAAAAAAATACCGAGAACAAACAAAGAAGATTTGTAAGTCCAAGAATAAAAAGAATTTTTAATCCAAGATTCGAGTCGAGCGCCATTTTTTTATTATCGAACTATAACAGATCCAGTATTAGCAGGATGAAGATGATCATGATAAAACCATTCTCCCCTCTGAGCAAATGTGAAGACAAACTGTCCGTTTGTGGTTAATCCTTTACACGCATCAAACTTACTTCCAACACATCCTCCAGGTTCTGGATAATTATTATGAAGAGGATGAACCGCTGACGCCGGCCAATGCTCCTGACTATCTTTATTTATCCAAGTAACGTCTTCCCCATCATTAACCGTGATTGTTCTTGGAGTAAATCCCTCTGCAGTAATTATTACTGTATTAGTTGTTTTTTCTGGAGAAAGTTCCTGAGAAGTGCTCTGTATATCTGTTCTTTCTTTAGAATCGCTTACTATTTCTTTAGGGCTTTGGGATAGTACCCTTTGCTCTTGATGAGTTTGTGAACTACACGCTTGCAAAAAAATAAGAAGAATAAGAAAAAGTATTTTTTTGTTCATAAAAAAAGAGGATTAAGGAAGTTTATAAATTTTTGGTAAGTCTTAACTACTCTTATATTTATGATTAGTTGCTTCTTTTGAATAGTAAAATTTTGGAAAGATTTATTAAACTATTGTACCTTACTTTTCGTTAAGGAGTCTTTGAAAAAATGCCACCACACGCTCACATACAATTAATAGATTCATTACTTGGCGAAGAATTTTATGCAGATTCTATTCCTGAAGCGCAACGT
>JAHFKM010000013.1 GCA_023245385.1 archaeon | reverse complement strand
ATTTTGGCCCTTATAAGTTCAATTAAAAGATCGTAACATGAATCTGCAACAAAATTCGGACTTACTTCGCGCTGTTCTAACTTCTTTAATACCAATTCCAAGAATTCTTTCTTTTCTTCTACTTCTTTCATTAAAGATCTTGCTCTCGCTTTATCCGGCGTTATTTTCTTTACTACACCACTAGTTACATACTCTTCAAAGCTCCTTGCATTCATAATTCTATCCTACCTTTCAACGTAATTCCACTCACTATATTCATCTTCAAATTCTCGTCAATTTCTTTCAAGCTCGTGTAATAATTAATATTGATTTTTCTCTCTAAAACCTTTTCATAAGTGCTCAGATCTATTTTTTTCCCTTTACAACCAACTACTGCCAGATCTATATCCGACTTGAAAGTATCTTCTCCTAAAGAATAAGAACCAAACAAAATGATTACTCCAGAAGGACATAGATCGTAAAGGTAGGCTACTAGACCAGATTCGTAGATCTGCTTGAGATTATCCACTCGTTTTAACCAGACCACTAGATTATTATTCCTGTTTAATTCGATCTTCAATCGTTTACTTTCTTTATCTTTCTCTACAGCAATTAAATCATTTTTTTCCAAATTGGGCAAGGCTTTTGAAATTGCTGGCTGAGAAACGTGCAACGCTTTTGCTAAACGTAACGCGTTAAAACTTCTTTGAACATTTATGAACAAGTACCTCAAAATATCCTGCTGCAATAAGGTTAACCTAAGTTTAGTCATATTAACTTCAGTTAAATAGTATTAACCCTAGTTTATATAACTTTGCTTTGCCCAAAAAAAATTGAGATTAGACAAACATTAATCCAGCCCATGCGACTTCACAATTAATTTGTACACACTCCCGAGAATAAAAATCCCCCGTTTCTAGAAACATAAAGAATTCTTTAATAGTATATTGACTTCTTTTTTTGAAGTTTCTTTCGATAAAATTTGTTCCAAATCTTTTAGCACTTTTCCCCTTAGGTTGTAGGTGTTTGCGTTTTTAGCATATGCAATCCATCCTTCCAAGAATTCGTAAAACTCTTCATAATTCATTTCTCCCACCCTATATTCTCTTATCATAGCGTTCAGTTTGTTTTTGAACTTTCTTAAGTTTTTCTTTCTCAATAGCCGATGATGGGGGAAGATTCTCATTCCTAAAAATTCTGTACCATTCATTAGAGGGATAATTCTCGATTTATCCGGGTGAAGTTCCAATTTTAGTTTTTCTTTTAGGAAGCTATCAATATCTTTTTTGAACCGGTAGAGTTTTTTCTTTGAACGGTCTAAAATTACAAAATCGTCAACATAGCGAATGTAGTATTTTGCTTTGAGTGTATGTTTGGCGTACTGATCTAACTCGTTCAAGTAAACATTTGCAAAAAATTGACTCGTCAAGTTTCCCAGAGGCATTCCTTTATCTTTTATTTTTGTCTTGTAGTTTGAAAGAATCTTATTAATCAACCATAAGACTCTTTCATCTTCTATCCTTTTACGAATTAGTGATTTCAGAATCTTATGATCCACGGTTTCGAAATAATGTCTAATGTCTGCTTTCAATACGAACGCGTCTTTCGTATAATTCTGGCTTACTTTTCTTTTGAAAATGTCAAATCGTTCTATTGCTTTTAATGTTCCTTTTCCTATTCTGTTTGCGTATGAATCAAAAATGAAGATGCTTTCAAAAAATGGTTCAATAATATTGCAGAGTGCGTGATGAATAATTCTATCGCGAAAATCAGACTTACTAATCTTTCTCGTTTTCGGATCCCTCAAGATAAAAGTCTCTAAAGGTCGCGGTTGGTATGTATAAAAGACAAGTTCGTTTCTCAGGTCAGAAAGATTTTCTTTCAAATTCTTACTAAAATCGAGAACATAATCTTTTGTCGTTTTATGTTTTCTTGCTCTCTCGAACGCTAAGATAATATTTTCTTTAGAACAAAGTTTTGAATAGAGCGTAATTATTTCCATAGAAAAGAAACCTTGTGTACTTGGATTATTCGGACGAAACGGCTATTATTATTGAGATTATTGTTGCCGTTGGCATTGGAGTTATTATTAAGATTGTTCACAAACAACGCCCTCGTTGTAGCCTTCCCACTTTTCTTACTCTTCACTGTTACTTCACAGCATTAGGTGTCGTAACTGCATTTCATGACTCTTCTCTTCTTTTGAAAAAAGCCGTAGCGGCAAGGCGTGTAGTCCAAGCACGTACATCACTCCTTCACAGGAAGGCATAGACGCAAGGCTTCATAAATAATTTGTAAAAGGTTTGATATAAACTTTTTGGCGATACAGACTTCTAGTTTCATCCCCAAAAAAAGTTCTCATAAAATTTTTGCGACGACTAGCGCCTACCGGCGCTCGGGACTACTTTTCGCACGAAACGGGCATAACTACTAAGACTAACGTCGCCGCAGGCAATGGAGTCATTACTAAGATTGTCCACCAGCAACGCCCTCAACTCGTCCTTCACAGTATTTTGTCTTACATGAAATGCCATCGCTTCTTGACGCGGATTCGGTTCACTAAAAACTATATCCGCATAAGCACGCAAAAGCGCAAGATCATTCTCTACTGCCGCCCTCCATCCCGGATGATTAAGAACTTCGCCTTTTGAAAGTAATACACCATACATCGCTTGAGCACTGTCTAATTCAATACCATGCAAAGAATCATAATCTCTTTGAACAAAAGGCTGATTAAAAGCTTTCTCAATAAGAATAAGATCTTCGCATTCGGGAATAATCTTAAACTTCGTACTCCCCGCCTTGTAAGCAATTCCAGTACAAGAATCTAACCACACCCTGTATAATCGTAAGCGATCATCTGAAGGGCTATGTGATTCATAATCATTCACCCGCGCTTCAATAGTCTCCTTAAAAGTTAAAGGACGAACAATTCTTTCGCCATTTCGCTTAACAAAAAAAGGTTGCGCAGAATTAGCATCACTCCGAGCTGCATCTTCCAAAGCATGAACACCCAAAGCATAAGTGCCAGTTTGATCCATCAACACGTACATGCCATCAGAGACGATTTCCGAACCTTGAGGAACAGGTTGAGGTGCAGGTGGTTCCGGACTTGGTTCTGGTTTTTTTGGATTAACAAAAGGATTATTCTCAAGACTTTTAGGATCTGCCCTTACATACTTCCAAGGATCATTTTCATTAGTCATGTTTTTTTCGCGCCTGCTGCGCCTGCCGGCGCCTGGACTACTTTTCGGACGAAACGGCCAAGATCATTGAGACAATTGCCGCCGAGGGCACTGGAGCTACTAAGATCGCTCACAAACAACGCCCCCAACTCATCTTCAGGAGTATTTTTTCTTACATAAAACCCCATCGCACGTTCAGGCATCTTTTTGTTCTGAGCACGTTGCTTAAGCAATTTAAAAACAGTATCACGATACTGTTTAAGCAACACCAAGTCTCCTTCAACTAACGCTTGCCATCCAGAATGATTTTCTATTTGACTTTTACTTAACTCTTCGTTGTAGTGTTGTGTGCTGTCTAATTCTATTCCAGAAATCTGATTGTAATCAACAGCAAGAAACCGTTCGTTAAACGCTTGATCGAGACTGACAATCTCTTTACTGACCGAATCAATCTTGAATTTATCTGTTCCTGCCCTATAAACAATTCCAGTAGATGTTGCAAACCATTGATCAAACAACGCGAGCCGCTCATCAAGAGTTCTTTTCTTACCCCCGTCGTCTTTCTCAGTGTTAAAACATTCTAACCTTGCTTGCAAAATTTCTTTAACACTCAAAGGACGAATATACTCCACACCATTCGTCTGAACCACAGGCTGCACCTAATTAGAATCATTAACACACGCTTCTCTCAACTGATAAAGCCCTAAACCATACCTACTCACCTCCGGAAGAACAATATAACCTTTTTCAGAACTTTTCAAAGCAGAATTTTTCTTTTTCCCCCCTTTAAGTTTAGGTGCTGGAGCTTCAGGATTCAAAAAACGATTCTTCTTAATACGATCCGGATCAACACCAGCATACTTCCAAGGATTTTTTTCATTCGTCATGATCAGAGGAAGCAGGCGTATTCTCCTTTACATTTATTAATCACTTCTCTTGGAAGAGCTTTGTTTTGTGATTTGTAATATACAATTGCTTCCATTAAGTCTTTTTTTGCGTCTAAACGTCCACGAAGAACCGTGCTGAGTTTAGAAGCTGCAAGGTAGAGATTTCCACCATGTTCTTCTCTTACTCTGTGCGGGTTCTCGATCATTCCAGAATATGCTCCTATAAGTTTCAAACTTTCTAAAAAACTTTCTAACACACTAGCCTTCGCAGTAGCATCTTTCGTTTCTGCATACGAACGAAGTGCTCGCGCTAGAGAAATCGTTGTCAAAGCACTTCTTACTGAAGCAGGAAAAACCGTCCGATACAATAACTTCTCCGCTTCATTAGTACCAAGATTATCTTCTTCTGCTTTCGCAGGCCAGACCTCTTTCATTCTTCGCTTACTATTACCCAAGGTAGCATTCGGAATATAATCCAACCCGTACACAAGATACCGAAGCAATAACAATTCTTGTCCTAAAGCCACAGGATCGGGAGTTAACGCATACTGTTTCAATCCTTCAAAGGCTTTCGCAAAATCAGCAGTCCGATCAGTAGGATGCTCTTGTTCTTTCAAACGTACTTCTCCACCGCTACCAAGCAAGATCTGATCAAGATTCACAGGTTGCGGAGGAAAATTATCTACATCAAGAATCAAATGAGAACGCTCCTTTAACGCTTTATCCATACTTACCGTTCCAGAGTATTGTCCGTTCCCAAGATTCGCAGTCCACACGCCAACGCTATACTTCACATTTTGGCTAAACTCATTACCATCAACATCCTTAAACGTCCGCACTTCGGAATTCCCGAGACTGTACTTCTTTCCATCAAGCTCAATAAAACCTTCAAAAATATTAAACAACTGATTCTGCACAATCTCTGCAGCACGATTAATCTCTTCCACAACAACCAGAGGCTTATGAATATCAGCAGTAACATTAGAAAGTTCTGTTTGAGAAACTTTTCCACCATGCTGCATCGCATCATTCAACCCCCTAAAATCAAGTTGTCTGAATAAAGATTTAATATCCAAATCGTTTCTTCCCAACACATAACTTGCATTGTTTCCAAAAAGACCCTGAACATCCGCAATAAGCTGACTTTTCCCCATACCGGAACCACCATACAAACCAACATTCAAACGCGCAGCCAAAGCAGCCTTCATCACCTCCCACAAACTAAAATCAACACCACCTACAGTCAAAACAGCAGTCGTATTCGTATAGGTCGGAGCTTCCGCTAGTACAATTCTAGAAAGAGCGTCATTCTTTTGGGTCATAGAGTCCTTCATTTCGTTTTACGCTATTTTTACTTCATTTTGTGAATGTCTGAATGCTTTTATAGCTTTCTATTTTAATTACTTAATAGTAGTTTATTATTTTAAAACATAAAATTTATAAATAAGTATGCTCTTACTATTCTTACTATGATCGAAACAATCAACGTCTCCTCACGCGGACAAATAGTCATTCCCGAAAACGTGAGAAAACACCTCGGCATCGTTCAAGGAAGCAAACTCATACTCATCGAAAAAGAGGGAAAACTCATCCTTGAAAAAGAAGAACACTTCCTCGAAGAACACGAAAAAAACAAAAAAGAAGATGCAGGCTGGCTCAAACTCACAGAAAAAGGACTAGCAAAAGTCTGGGATAATCCTGAAGATGAAGAAGAATGGAGCAAATACCTATGAATGTGGAACAAAAAGAACTCTTTCTCGTTCCCTTTCCCTTTTCAGACTTGAGTGGACAAAAAATACGACCCGTACTAATTTTATCAAAAAACGAATTCAACCAAAACTCAGAAGACGTCATCGTCTGCGCAATAACAACCAACCTAACTAAAGAACATTACTCCATTCGACTCAACCCTAAAGATCTGGAAGAAGGAACACTCCACAAAACGAGTATGATCAAAGTACAAACCATTTTCAAAATACAAAAAAATCTCCTTCTCAAAAAAATTGGAAAACTCAAAAAAGAACCATTCACAAAAGTGCTAGAAAAATTTCAAACTATCTTCAACTGAAAAAATTTTTACTTTAGAACAAAACTAATAAAATTTTTAGTAATTGTTTAGGATTCTGAACAGTTATGAGAAAGCGAAACCCTTTTAATAGTCTACTTGCAAAGGGAGAGAATGTTTGAAGCTGTTTTAAAAAAAATAAAACCGACACAGGATGAAGAACTTGTCTTAAGTAAAAAGGTAAGTATTTTTCTAAAAAATTTAAATAAGAATTTAAAAGGTGCGAAGACAGTTCTTGGTGGTTCTTTTGCGAAAGGGACGTGGCTTTCTGGAAATCATGATGTTGATATTTTTGTGGTTTTTGAAAAGGGGGAAAATATTTCAGATGAATTGGAAAGGAGTTTAAAAAAATCTTTTAAAAGTGTAGAGAGGGTGCATGGTTCGAGGGATTATTTTTGGGTAAGAGAAGAAGGGTTGACGTTTGAGATTGTTCCTGTTTTGAAAATTAAGAAAGCTTCTGAAGCAAAGAATGTGACTGATGTGAGTGTGTTGCATGTGGATTGGGTGAAGAGGCATTCTACTCTGGAATTGAGAGATCAGATTCGTTTGGCGAAGAAGTTTTTCAGGGCGCAGAAAGTGTATGGTGCAGAAACATATATTAAAGGTTTTTCAGGATATGTAACAGAAATTTTAGTGATTTATTATGGTTCGTTTTTGAAGTTGTTAAAGCATTGTATGCATTGGAAGAAAGGAATGGTGATTGATCTTGGGGCGCATGGAGAAAACTTGGAAAAGTATAGTGGAAGTCCTTTAATTTTGATTGATCCTGTACAGCCAACGAGGAATGCTGCTGCTGCTTTATCTGAAGAGAAGTTTAACAAGTTTATTTTAGCATGTAGGAAGTTTGTGCAGAAGCCTTTTGAAAAGTCCTTTGAAGAGCTAAGTGTTGATCTTAAAGAGTTGAAAGAAAAGGATGTAGTTTTGCAGGTTGAGCCTTTAGAGGGGAAAAGGGATATTGTTGGTACGAAAATGTTGAAAGTGTTTGAAGAGCTTGTAAAAGAGCTTGAAAATAATGGTTTTACGATCAAAGAGAAGGAGTGGTCTTGGGATGAAAAGGCTTATTTTTGGTTTAGTGTGAAAGAAAAAGTTTTAGAGAAGATGTATAAGCATCGTGGTCCTCCGATAAAAATGAAAAAGTATGTGGAGGAGTTTAAGAAAAAGCATAAAGGATTAAAATTGTTAAAAGAAAAAAATTATGTGTATATTTTGAAAGAAAGAGAGTATAGGGATCTGAATGAATGTGTTAAAAAATTAATTAAAAAAAAGTCTATTCAGTGTAGGGTGAAGAAAATAAAGGTGTTGTAAGGGGTGCAGTCTTAAATAACCTTCTTATTCATTTTATTGATGGATAAAGTATCAGACGCGTCTTATCTTGCTCGTGAGCAGTATAAAGATTTGAGGAACTTAAAGGTGAGATGGAAATTATACGATTACGTTGTTCCAAAAAGTGATATCTATCAAAAGGGTTTTGAAAATTTGAATCTTAGTAGTTTAGAAGATGTTCTCGAAGTGGGTTGTGGGAGTGGAGAGAATGTAGTGCGGTTAAGAAAGAAAGGCCATAAAGGAAGAGTAGGCGGGTTGGATATTAATCCTTTACTTTTCAAAGAAGCTTCAGAGAAAGTTTTCGCACAGCCGATTGAATGGTATGTTGGGAGTGCAGATGATCTTCCTTTTGAAGATAAAAGTTTAGATTGTGTAATAGCGCACTTTATGATTTATCATTTGCCGGATATTCAGAAGGGTTTGAAGGAGTGGAAGCGTGTGCTTAGGAACGGAGGAAGAGTGTTAGTTTCTACTGCGAGTAAGGATAATTTTCCGAAGTATGTGAAATTCAAGGAGCGGATAAGTCAGTATCTTTCTTGTCGTTCAAGTCCGCAGTTTAGTGCGAGTTTTAACTTAGAAAATGGTGGAGCTCAGTTAAGAGAAGTTTTTCTAAGTGTAGAAAGGTATGTGTTTGAAGGAGAATTACAGCTGAGAACTGTTCAGCCGTATTTAGACTTTCTTAGCAGTATTAGAGATTTTTTCGAGCCAGTTCCTGTTGAGAGTGAATGGAAGAAAGCTATAAGTTTAGTAGAAGATGAAATAAATGAAGAAATAAGAGTTAACGGAGTTTATAGAGATTCTGTGAAGCGTGGTTTTTTTATTGCGACGAAGAAAAAGTGTTAAGCGTTATTTCCAGCTTGTAGTGTTGCCAGTGCGTCTAGTCGTGTTTGTGCGTCGATGCTTTGTTCCCAGAGGTGCCAGAATATTTTTTGTGTCCAGTTTATCCATTCAGGGTCTTCGATGCGGTAGAAGAGGAAAACGTTTTTAGAAAGTTCTTTGTGACGAATGGGAGTGAAGATTTCTTTGATAGTAAAAAATTTATCGTCGATGATAAGTGCGCGTAAAGGTTGTTGGCAGTGGCGTATTTGTAAAGAGTCCCATCCTGCTTGCTCGTTGATGGAAAGGACTTTTTTTATTTTTTCTTTGGAAGTAATATCTACACGTGTGAGGATCTTAACGTGAATTTTATTTGCAGCGATTTTTTGGATTGTTTTCAGCATTTCTGCTCCTTGGTCAAGCCAAGATAAATTTCCAGAAAAAAGAAGGATCTGTTGTTGAGCAGATTGAAGCAACGTGTTATAATTGATTTTCGGATGTGAAGAGAATTCTGTGTCTTCGATGTAGGCTTCTCGTTTGTTTGCGGGAACGAATTGATATATGTCGAAGGCCGAAAAGTCTTCTTTGTGTTTTCCGTTGAGTATTTTTTGTAAGAGTCGTTCTTGGTATGCAGTTCCTTTGTTTGATTCAAGGGAGTTCCAGTAAACGAGTTTCAAAGCGCCTCGACTTCCTTCTCTAAAGGTTCGAGTAGAAATAAATCCTGTTTCTGTAGAGAGAATTTCTACGTAACGGTCTGCAGTTCTCCAGTTTTTCTTGATTAAAAATGCGATTTCTTGGATGGTTCTTGGTTTGATCCGTACAAAGTCGAGGATTTGTTTGCTAAGAGTTTTTTCTAACATGAGTACAACACTGTATCTATTTTTTTGTAGGTTAATAAATTATTCTCTACAACACTATCTATTTCTTATGAGGAATTATGTTATTACTGGCGATCCAGGAATTGGAAAGACAACGACTTTAGAAGAATTAGGAAAGCTTGGATATGAAATAGTTGAGGAGTCTGCGAGAATTGTTTGGAGAAGTGGATATGATGCGAGTAAAGATTTAGGAGGTTTTCAATTAAGAGTGTTAGAGCGGCAGTTGGAGCTTGAAGCGAGAGCAAGAGGTGATCCGGTTTTTTTAGATAGGGGTGTGTTTGATTGTATTGCGTATTGTCGTTTAGGAAATATTGAAGTTCCGAGGAAATTACAAATGCTGACGAGAGAACATAAGTATGGGGGAATTTTTATTTTAGATCCTTTACCATTCTATAATATAGATGCAGAAAGAAAAGAAGGCAGAGAACTAGCAAGAAGAATTCATGAAACAATAATTTCTGTGTATAAGGAGTTAGGGTATAATTTGGAAAGAATTCCAGTGTTAAGTCCGGAAGAGAGAGCGAAAGAAATTATTAAAAAAGTTGGAGGGAGATGAACATGGGTGGTTGTTATGAAACGAGTAGAAGTTATGCGGATGTGCGTGAAACGCAAAGAGTGAGTAATTTAGAGAGTAGTCTCAGAAGTTTTTTCGGAAGTGGCGGGAATACAAGTGACCTAATCGCAGCACAAAAGGCGTTCGAGCAAGCAAATAGTTCAGGATTTATTAAAAGATTATTAGAGTATCAACGTTGTACCGAAGCACCAAAAGAGTTTCCTGAAATAGAGTATGAAGTAAAAGTAAATGTGGGTGTGAGCCCAGAACCAGGTATCGACAAAGATCCAGAACTAAGAACTTACTTGAAAGCATTTCAGTTTCCAATAGTGGAGAATGCAGGATTTTTGAAAGATCAGGTAAATTCGATTGCAGTCGGAATAAATCATTTTTGGGGTGAAGATGAAGAAGAGCGTTTAGTGTTTATTGAGAAGGGAGGTAAGTTTTATTTGAAAGAAAAGAGTCAGCCGCTTCCTTTACAAACAAAAGTTCCATATCAGGAGGTGGTGATGAAGAGGACTGAAAGAAGGTACGAGACAACTGTTGGGGCAGCGACGCAAAAGATAAGCGAAGTTGTCAGAGAAGGAGCAAGGTATGCTGGAAAGATAACCAAAGAAAAAGGTGATGATTTTATTTTTGATACAGAAGATGGGAGAATATTTTCTTTTACAGTGACAAGATCAAGAATTGAAGATCGTGTCCAGAGACAATTAGAGATTGAGTATGCAGGATATGTGCCGGGGTTTAAAAATTTTAAAAAAGATTCTGAAGAGCAGATTGTTTCCGATATGGTGGAGTTGACAAGATATGTTGGGATGATGCATCAAGTTTATGGTGTGTCTGCCTTGGGAAGTGATCTGCGGATGAGTTTACAGCTAAGTTCTGAGAGAAAGTATGATTTTGTTCGTGGAAAAGCTTCAAAGAGACAGCTCTATGAAAAAAGAAATGGGACAATAATTGAACCTTTAAGACTCGTTGCAAGACTTATACCTTTAAAGGTGGGAGAATGAGTCTTTTTTTTCTTTCTGGTCCTCATGGTGCTGGGAAGACAACGTTAAGCGCGCGTTTGCAAGAACACTGTGGAGATGTTCTTATTCCAAAGTTAGAAACGATAATCCCAAGGTTTAGAACAAGTCCTTTAGAAAGGATTGCTTTGAAAGTATGTGAGCGTGCGATTGAGAATTATGAGGCTTTGGGAATTGCAGAGAAAAATAAAGAGAAAATCGTACTTGCGAATAGGTGTGTATACGATGCAGAAGCTTATGCGGAGGTGTATGCACGTTTAGGATGGGTGAATACTGCGGAGTATAATCAGCTGCTCGATCTAAACGGATTTGCTTTTCCCGTGCGAGTGCGTGAACCTTTGGCAATTGTTTTGAATCCTCCTTTTGAAGTGACTTGGGAACGTTTGAGAAGACGTTGGCTAACTGAAGAGAAGAAGTGGAATGAGGAGAATGAAGACTATTTGAAAGCTGCCTGTAAGGCTTATGAGAAGTTTGAGGGGAAGAGTAATGTTTTGTATCTACGAGGTTCAGAAAAGGTAGAAGAGATAAGTAGGTGGTTAAAAGAAAAGCAGAATGAATATTCAACAAAGAAAGTTTCGTGTTAGTACTTTTCCACCACGGGGTCAGAGCAACGTAAGCTTTATATAGAATCTCTTTCTTCTAGAATCTAACCTTAATTTCTGAAGGGGTAGATTGAATGGAACAGATGATTTTCAAGACTGGAACGACAACATTAGGGATTGTATGTAAAGAGGGTATTATTCTTGCTGCTGATAAGAAGATGACTTTAGGTGGTCAGATTGTTGCGAGTAAGAAGATGGAGAAGGTAATAACTCTTAATGAGGATATGGCCTTGACTGTCGCTGGTACTGTTTCTGATATTCAGTTGTTAGTGAAGTTGATTAAAGCGCAGATTAAGTTGGAGGAATTAAAGAAAGGGAAGAAGATGAAGGTAAAGGAAGCTGCGAATATGTTAGGGAGTTTGGTGTATGGGAATATTCGTAAGATGAGTATGATTCCTGGGATTACTGGGTTTTTGTTTGGTGGGAGGGATACTGTTGGAACGCATTTGTTTCAGCTTGGTCCTGATGGAAGTATTAGTGAATATGATGATTATGTGACTGATGGTTCTGGGATGATGTTTGCGACTGGAGTTTTGGAAGCAGGGTATACAAAGGAGATAAGTATTGAAGAGGGAGCAAAGCTTGCGATTAAAGCGATAAGTGCTGCGATGGAGAGAGATACTGGATCTGGTGGAGGGATTGATATTGTAACAATTACGAAAGATGGGGCAAAGAGAATTATGACAAAACAGCTTGAGAGTAAATTAGTATAAACTTTTTAAGAAATTTCTAGAGGAGAGCAATGGTAAAAATATTAGATGAAGTATTGAAGTATATCCCTGAGAAGGTCAAGATTACTGACGCGGTTTTTGAGGGAGCGAATATTGTGTTATATACGAAGAATGTTGACTTTTTTTTAGATAATCAGGGTGTGATTAAACAGATTGTTGATGGTATTAAGAAAAGAGTGGAGTTGAGGATTGATCCTGAGGCGACGTTGGGAGAAGAGAAGGCGCAGGAACTTATTGTAAAAGCGCTTCCTTCTGAGTCTGGAATGTGTAATATTATTTTTGATCCGCAGAGGTCGCGGGTGATTATTGAGGCTGAGAAGCCTGGAATGGTTATTGGGAGAGGGGGAGAGATTCTAAAGGAGATTAAGAAACAAACCTTGTGGGTGCCTGTGGTGAGGAGAATTCCTCCGATTAGAAGTCCTTTGATTGAGAATATTAGGAATGTTTTGTATCAGGAGTCAGAGTATAGAAGAAAGTTTTTGCATAAAGTTGGAAAAAGAATTTATGAAGGTTGGACGAAGGGGAGGAAGGAGGAGTGGATTCGCGTTACGACCTTGGGTGCTGGAAGAGAAGTAGGGAGAAGTTGTTTTTTGTTGCAAACACCAGAAAGTAAAGTAATGTTGGATTGTGGTTTGAATGTTGCTGCTCCTGTTGAGCATATGTTTCCTTATTTAGATGTTCCAGAATTTAATATTCAGGAGTTGGATGCGGTGATTATTAGTCATGCACATTTAGATCATGTTGGAACCTTGCCGTATTTATTTAAGATGGGGTATAGGGGTCCGGTGTATATGACTGCTCCGAGTAGAGATGTTGCTGCTTTACTTACTCTTGATTATGTGAGTTTGGCAGAGAAAGAGGGTGGGGAAGGAATTTATGGGAGTGGTGATGTGAAGGAGTTTGTAAAGCATACAATTTGTCTTGATTATGAGGAGGTTGCTGATATTACTCCTGATATTCGTTTAACGTTGTATGATGCTGGTCATAATCTTGGAAGTTCTCTTTGTCATTTGCATATTGGGAACGGACTTCACAATTTTGTTTATTCTGGAGATTTTAATTTTGAGAATACGAATTTGTTAAATGCTGCGGTATGTAAGTTTCCGAGAGTGGAAAGTGTGATGATGGAGAGTACGTATGGGACGAAACATGAAACAACGCCGACGAGGGATGAGAGTGAGAGTGAGTTAGTGGGGATTATAAAAGATGTTGCAGAGAAAGAAGGGAAAATTTTAATGCCTGTTTTAGGTGTTGGGCGAAGTCAGGAGATTATGTTAATTTTGGAGAAGGCTATGAGAGAAGGAAAGATTCCGCAGATGCCTATTTATCTTCAGGGGATGTTGTGGGATGTGACTGCTATTCATACTGCTTATCCTGATTTTTTTAATAGGCGTGTGAAGACTGCGATTTTTCAGAAGGATGAGAATCCGTTTTTGAGTGAGATTTTTAAGAGAGTGGCAAGTCAGAAAGAGATGTATAGTATCATTGAGAGTAAAGGACCGTATATTATTATGGCGACGTCTGGGATGTTGACTGGTGGTGCTTCATTGATGTATTTTAAACATTTAGCTGAGAATCCGAAGAATGCGTTGGTTCTTTCTTGTTATCAGGGTGTAGGAAGTTTGGGAAGGCGTTTGGTTGAGGGTGAGAAGGAGATTAGTTTTACTGAGGGGGGGAGTAAGAAGCAGGATATTGTTAAGGTGTTGATGAATGTGCATCATTTGAGGGGTTTTTCTGGTCATTCTAATTTTAAGCAGTTGACTGAGTGGATTCATAGGATGGAGCCGAAGCCAAAGAAGATTCTTATTGTGCATGGTGAATATTCTCGTGCTCTTGAGCTTGCTTCTACCTTGTATCAATTGAATAGGATTGAGACTGTTGCTCCGAAGAATTTGGAAAGTGTGAGATTACGTTAAATCACTTTAGTGCTTCTATTTTACCACTTAAGTGGAAATATTTATAAAGTAAGAGATATTTAAAACACTTTAGTGATTTTATGGAAGAAAATGAAACAGCAGAACTCTGGTCAGTGTTGTCGCCGCAGGAGCGTGAGAATTATTTGGTGTTTCATAGAACAGCATATCTTGATGATCTTAAGCATGCGGAAAAGGTTGCCTTGAAGTTTCCGCGTTGGTCTATTATCTCGGGGTATTATGCGATGCATGATGTTACGAAGCTTTTTCTTGCGAAGAAGTTTGCGATAAAAGTGAGTACACCGAAGATTCATGAGAAGACGATTGAAGTTTTGAAAGAAAAAATTCAGGATGCACAGACCAAGGAGAGGTTGTTAAAACTTTTAAGAGAAGCGAAAGAAGTCTACTTCAATGTTGAACGTTTGAAAGAGAAAGTGTTACCTGAACTCTTACGACAAGGAAAGCAGCAGCGAGGACAAACCCAGTATTACACAGAGGATTATTCAGAAGGTAGAACGGTCGATGCGCAGAAAGCGATGTACTTCTTAGAAACTTTTGTGAAACCTTATGTTAAAATGATAGAGGAGCTTTCGAACTAAAATGTTGTTGGATATTTGTTTAGGAACGAGAAGTGCGTGGAAGATTCTTTTGTTAATGGCTGAAACGCCGGGAAAGACCTTGACAAGAAAACAAATTCAGGAGCATACAAGAGTAGGAAATAAAGTGTTAGTGAAGTTTTTGCTTCTTTTAAAAAAGTTTGATCTTATTCACGAGTCAAAAGTAGGAAGACTGTATCTCTATAAAATGAACATGAGCAGTCCGTACGTGCCATTGCTTTTAGAAGTGATAAAGTTTGAAAAACGGCAGTTGAATAATCCGTATTTTAGTCAGCTGTTAATTTTACGTGAGTTTGTGTACGAGCTTACGAATGTTGACTTTGAGAAAACCAAGAAGCTCATTCTTTTTGGAAGTGTTGCGAAGCATACTGCTACGATCGATTCGGATATAGATATCGCTCTAGTGACAAAAGAAAAGGATCCTAAGCTAGAACTAGAGATAAGTAGAGTTTGTGGAAAGCTCGAGAAGCGCTTCAAGCAAACAATTCAGCCGCATTATTTTACTGAGAGAGAATTTGAAGATCTTAAAAAGAAGAAACACAAGCTGGTTGAAGAGATCGTCCGGGATGGAATTCGGATTTTTTAAAAGACAACCTTAATAATTAAAAGTTAAGCTAGTTTCTTAATGGATGCTGATGATATTTTAATTGTTTCCGGAATTATTAATCAGAGAAAACAGGCATTCATAAAATCGTTGGTTAAAAATAGGAACAATTCTTTAGATGTTAGCATTCCAAGAGTGTACGCGGATTTGGTGAATCTTATTGATAACTTTTCAATACCTTGGAACGAGAAGGTCGCTGAGCGTTTGATACAACGGAGAAGGAATACC
>JAHFKM010000078.1 GCA_023245385.1 archaeon | reverse complement strand
AAAAAAAAAAAAACACTTAAAAAACTAGAAGATACTTATATTGAAAAACTTATTCTCGACTATTTTAAAAAAAATCCTTTACTTAAAAAGAGATTAGAACCTTATAAAGAAAAGGATTTACCAAAATCAAAATACTTCAAACAAACAGTCAAAGCAATCAGAAACGAACTCAACAAAAACTACGGCCTCTTCTGGAAAGAAAAACATGACCTTCAAGGTCACAGCTCCACACAAGAACGCATCCCCCACTACCCCACCCTCTATAAAAAAATCTTCACAATCACAGGCGTTCCAAAAAGCATTCTCGATCTCGGCGCCGGACTTAACCCCCTCTCTTATCCATTCATGAAACCTTTCTCAGGAGAATATATCGCTACAGAACTTACAAAAGAAGACTGCCAAGAACTCCAAAAAATCTACACTACACTTAACATCAAAGGAAAAGTTTTACAAATCAACCTGCTCAACACACAAGAATTACCAAAAACAGAACTCTGTTTCCTCTTCAAAATCCTCGATATCCTCGACACCAAAGGACACAAACACTCAGAAGAACTCCTCAAAAAAATCCCAAGCAAAACCCTTGTCATTTCTTTCGCAACACAGACACTCTACAAAAAACAAATGAACTATCCAAAACGAGGATGGTTCGAACGCATGCTCCAACGCCTCCAATGGACATTTAAAAAAATACACTTTGAAAACGAAATTTTTTACATCATCAAAAAAAACTAACTAGAAAAATTATTTATACTCCCATTCTGCGCCGCATTAATCGAACTCAAAATCTTACTAAACTCCAAGGCAACAGGACCGATATTTTTCACCACAATATTATACAACTTTTCTAAACTAATCTCCAACAAGACCTCCTTCAAAGGACCAGTACAATAATCATTCAAATTCTCAATCTGATCCAAATGCTTCTGAAACAACAAATACTGAGGAATATGACACAACATCCCCTTCCCCTCAAGCGCATTCTTCAGATTCTGATTCGCAGTCTCTTCTAACTTTAAGAGAGTCACTTTCACAATACACCTCTTCTCTCCAGCTTGCACTTCCTTTCCCTTAATTTCATATAAAAAAAAATTATTCTGACTCACACCCACCAGTTTCGCCTGCTTACACTCTACACTATACTTACTAAAACACGCTTCATCACTCTTACAATCCTTCGTATACATCAATATAATAATCGCCAAAAGACCAAGAACCAACACTCCCAAAAAATACAACTTCACTCTCATCCTCTTTTCCATTAATCAAAATACTCCACTCAACGCTTAATAAAGATTTTTATCCTCAAAATTTTGTTACAACAAATTCACTTCTTTAGCAAATCCAAGAAAAACATAAGATATACTCTATCCACTGAAAAAAGTAAAAAATTGTAATAACTCATTTATCTTACTTAAAATATTATTAGGGGGGAAAAACTCTTCTCTGCCCAATAGCAGCACTCTTATCAACTCAAGCACAATAATCTTTTTATAGTGAGGCAAAATCTCTTACTTTTAATGGACTATCAAGCAACTTTCGAAATAGATTGTGGAGTTTCTTTTGGATTTGGAATTAAATATTCTGATTCTATAACCCAAACTGAATCCATTTCTGCAGATACTCCTCAAAGTGCTTATCAAAATGCGATGAATTTAGCTGGAAAATTTGCTGATAATTATTTAAGCAATCCATATACAGGTTTAACAAAAGTTCAATTAGTATCTTTGACAGGTTCTGATGGAAATGTTTCTTTTGATATTTCAAAGGCAGTTGTCAAAAGAAGTAGGTTAGAACACTTGTTGGTTCCTCCTTCTGAAAGTCAGTCTAATAAATAATCTACTCGTTTACACCTCATCTTCTTCTTAAGGTCTTAAAAAACACAAGCTTTATTAAGATTAAGCTTTTACGCATTCCAAGAAAAATGTTCTATGAAATTCGCGCAAAAAGTCACGTAAGGGTTTCCCCCTCCCTTCTTAAACTTCCCACAAAAGAAGCAATCTTCCAACAACTCACCAGCAATTTCGAAGGATTTATCTCTCAAGACGTAGGATTTGTTTTCACAATTACAGAAGTGCTTAACGTTGGAGAAGGAATTATCATCCCAGGAGATGGCGCAGCATTCTACGAAACAGAATTCAAACTCCTTACCTTCTCTCCAGAAATGCAAGAAGTCCTCTTAGGAAAAATTTCTGATATTACCAACTTTGGAGCATTCATCAATTTAGGAGCAGTAGAAGGAATGATCCACGTCTCCCAGACCATGGACGATTTCATAAGTTTCAGCAAACAAAAAACACTCACAGGAAAAGACACAAAAAAAGTCCTCAAAGTAGGAGACAAATGCAAAGCAAGAATCATCGCTGTCAGCTACAAAGATATCGCAAACCCAAAAATCGGACTAACAATGAGACAACCCCACTTAGGAAATCTCAAATGGCTTGAAGAAGAACCAAAAAAAACAAAGAAAGGAGCAGCCAAATAAATGGCAAAAAAGAAAGTCTGCAAACACTGCAAAACATTTGTCAAAGGAAACGAATGCCCACTTTGTAAAAGCACAGACTTAACAACAAGCTGGAAAGGAAGAGTCCTTATCGTTCAAGCTGAAAAATCAGAAATCGCACAAAAAATGGGTATCAAAGAAAAAGGAGAATATGCAATAAAAATAAAATGAAACAAACAGAAGAAAAACACCACCCACTCTTAGGAAGAAAAAGATACACTTTTGAATTCGAACATCAAGGACAAGCAACACCAACAAAAAAAATTGTTAAAGAAGAAATTGCTAAAAAACTTAACCTAGAAGCTTCCAAGGTAGCAATAAGACATGTCTATACTAATTACGGATCAAATATTTCCAAAGTCATCGCTCAAGTTTATGAAGATGAAAAAATATTAAAACTCCTAGAAACTCCAAAAGGAAAAAAGCCAGTTGCTGCACAAGCTCCTAAGAAATAATCATGACAAAGAAAAAAGTAAAACCACATAAGCCTTCTGAACGATGGAAGAAATACAAAGTTTCCGCTGGAAAAATTACTGAACGAGGAAAAAGCTGCCCGAAATGCGGAGCTGGAATTTTCTTAGCTATCCACAAAGACAGAGTATATTGTGGAAAATGCGGATATATGGAAAAAAGTTCTAAGTAGTTTTGTTATTTTTAGAATGTTTTTTAAAATCTTTAAGGATGTAAGATTAAAATTTTAAACTTATTAACAGTAAAAATTCAGAGTTGATTTTACTATTTAGAATAATTTTTTAAATAATGAAGAAGTACTGAGTTTTTAGTAAAAATATCTTGGCGAGAGAGGTTTATTCCTTTTTCTAAAGATCCAATTTTAATATTCTCTCGTTCTTGCTCTCTTTGTAATCTTAAAATTTCAAGTCGTTTATTTAAATCGTCAAGCAGAGGGTTATAACGAGAGTCTATTCCCCGAACTGTCTCTGCATATTGTTGGATAGCTTCTTCTAATTGAGTAACAATTGTTTTATAAGTTTGTAAGTCAATAACTTCTATTTCTCTGACTATAACCCCTGATCCACCACCACACATTACTTTCTTCTCAAGGGTTTCACGATTAGTAATTGTGGTGTAATAAATTAGTTCGTCTCCCTTTTCCCATAATTTATAGCAGTTTTCTGAACCTCTTTTTATCAAAGAGGTAACTCTAACATGGTCGCCCTCTTGATCTTCTTTATAAAGAATTTTATTTTGTTCGTCAGTAAAATAGGCTGGTGGAGTTTTTATTCCCTTAGAGAGTTTGGTAAAAATATAAT
>JAHFKM010000077.1 GCA_023245385.1 archaeon | reverse complement strand
AGATGCAGTGAGAAATTTTTATCCGAAGTTTGATCAGTGGACAGAAGAGGATATGATTGCGATTTCTGCGATGTTTCAATCTGATTATGGGAAATTTGTTGAGAAAAAAACGTTTGGACCAAAAGTGATATATGGTTCTCCAATAAAGCCAACGATTCATTTTACGCTGAATCATGTAGTATCCTCTCATTCGATGGGTTCATGGGAGAATACAGATCGTGTTATTCTCATTCCTTTCAAAGAGCTGCTTGACCTGAACAAGAATACATTTTATGGCGGGATTACGGTTGACGTGTTTTTTGTGGGCTATGCCAAACTTCCAAAAAATATGCGGATCATTGATAGAACTCAGAATGAGGACTGGGCTGATTTTACAAAGAGAGTGAACGAGAGTATTGAGAATCTTGGATATCCAGTGATGAGAGGGGGAGCCTGGGCTTGGGGAGGGAGTTGGGAGGTTACTGCGTGGTGGGAAAAGTTTTGTGCTGTGAGAGGGTGGTTTGCTGGTCCTCACACTGCTAGTGATTTTGGAAAGATAGACAATATTGCTTTTCAGAATCTTGCGAAGGATCATCCGGATCTTGATAAACTGGATCGTAAAGAAATGAATCGCCTTTTGAGGGAATCAATCATAAGGTGTTTTCAGCAGTATCCTTCGCTCTATGTTCGTTTTAAAAAACCCTTGAATGCGTGGTTGAGTTTTTGGAAAAATAAGTAGTTCGCCTTAAAGTTTTTTTCTGTACGCTTCTCTGAAGCAGAAGAAGTGTCTGATAAAAGTTGGTGCGAACTCTTGGGGTTGCTCTTGAATCATGTTGGCAATCTCTTCTACGTCGAAGGCTTGGAGGTATTGGATTTCTGAAGAATCGAGTTGGAGTGTGTTTGAATCGATTTCTTTTTGAGTGAGAAAGATTTTTGCAATGGCTTTTTCTTCAGGTAAATCTAATTTTGAAGTGGCGATGAGTTCTATTGCGGTTGTGAGTTTTCCTTCTTCTTCCATTTCGCGTAAGGCTGCTTCTTCGTAGGTTTCGTTGGCTCGGACTTTTCCTCCGAGAGCGAAGACCCAGACGTTTGGAAAGGGGAATTTGGTTTTTGCTCTTCGTGCGAGAAAGATTTTTCCATCTGCTGCTTTTGGAACAATAAGGCTAAGGCGGTGGCGGAATTTGAGTTCTTTTAGTTTTTCTTTGGGTGAATGGCGATGACATTATCTTCTGGATCTATTTCGGGAAGGAATTCTGGGCTCATTTGTTTTTTTATAAGAGTTGAAGGATATATTAAAGTTTCTCACGGGAAGCGTATGCCGTATTCTCTTCCTGCGAGCGCCAAACTATCTTCAGAGGAAAGTTCGCGATAGGTTTCAAGGAAGTGTGCGTACCATACAAAGCCGAATGCGTTTTCAAGTGGGCAGTTAAGGAGGCGGGCGATTGTTTTTGATTGTTTGTAAGTGCGTGCTGAGACGGGTATTTCGACTGCGAGTGTTGTAAGGAAACTTTCGGGAGCTTCTTTTTGAAGAAGCTGGATTGTTTTTGCAACTTCCGTGATTAATTCCTTTGATGCTTCTTTTTCAAGTGTGTAAGCAACAAGTGCTGTTTCTCCGTTGGGAGTGCGGGTAAGAGTGAGGTCGATGGTGGGATGGAGGTGGTAGGTAGCTAAGAATTCTCTGGATCCTTGATTATAGGTTGAACCTCTTTGAAGTTCCTCTGGAAGGTGAGTGTCTTCAAGTTTTTGTTCGAGTGTTCCGTAGAGTGCGACGGTATAGAATCCTAAGTGGTTGAGAATGATGAAGTTTTCTTCGTGAGTCGTTCTTGTCATAGAAAGGGGAGCGGAGAAAGATTCTTAAGGTTTGCTTGGAATTTTGAAACTCTTTTTTACAAGAAAGAAGAGTGTGAGAAGTAAAGTGAGCGCTAAAAGAATTCCGATCCAGTTTGCAATTGAAGATGCGAAAAATCCTCTTAAGAAAGTATCATTTAGATTATTCGTAAAATCGAGCGACCAGGGCGTTAGCGAAGTAAAAGTGATTTGAAAGAATTGCGTTCCCTGATAGTAAATTGTTGTCATTCCAAGAAAAAAAAGAAACACTGATCCAAAAATATTGTAACGGTTTGTAAGAATCTTTCTGCCAAAGAAATGAAGTTCTCTCGGTCTTCCCTGAATCTTAGAAGTAAGGTCGAATCTGTCTGAAAAATAAGAAACGATAAGAAAGGGAACGATGACTCCTAATCCGAAGAGAACGAGGAGTAGGGTTGCTTTGAAGAGTGATCCTGAGAGTCCTGCAAGTAAAAGGATTCCGCTTAAGATGGTGAAGGTGCAGGGTGTCCATCCGAAGGCAAATAAAAATCCGAAAACAAAGATTCCGAGAGTGTTTTTCTTTTCTGGATTGAAGCGGGGTGTGAAGATGCTGAAGCCTTTATTAAAAAAGAGCAGGAAAGCGAAGACGATCATGAGGATGCCGCTGACAACAGCCATGAAGAGTTTATAGTTGTTGAAAAAGTCTCCGAGCAATCCGGCAATGAGACCGACGATGGTGAATCCTAAGAGTAGTCCAAGTGAGAAGAAGGAGCTCATGGTTAATGCTTTTTTCTTTTCTTGGAAGGCGTAAGAAAAAAAAGTGGGGAGTAAAACAAAACCGCAGGGTGAAGTGAAGCTAATAAGTCCAGCTAAAAATGCTGCGAGGAAAGTAATACTTTGCGCGATGCCTTGTTGGTGAGCGATGAGGCGTTGGAGTCCGAGGGGAAGTGGTGCTGCGAGTGCTGTTGCTGCAAGAAGAAGTGTAAAGATAAAAAGCAGTGTTCTTTTTTTTAACATGGTTTTATTTTCGTGAAGTATATTCGACTAAGATCTCGTCTTTGTCATGCATGGAGTATTTTTCAAAGTCGGTGTTTTCTTTTCCATTAACGGAGAATTTTAAATCGCCTTTGTCTGTGCAATAGTTGAAGATACAGTTCTTGTTGAATTGTTTTCCCCAGACTTTGAAGAAGTATCCGAGTGTGAGTGTCTTTGCGGTGGGATGATCGTTCTCAAGGTGAATAATTCAGTCTGCGTCATGTGTGTGCGCAGGCATGTGTACTGTACCGATTCCGATGCCTGTAGGAATTGTTTGTTCTTCACCGTCGATCTTTATCGTTAGGTGGGGATGCCAGTGGATCGGTCCTTGAGGAACTGCGACAGTGTTTCCGGTTGGGCCATCTGTTCGGATGAGAAAGAATATTCCGAGTGCGAGAACGAGGATGATTCCAGTAATGACGAATGCTTTTGTGTTTTTCTTTGGTGGTTCTTCCATTGTTCTAAGGAATTCTTGTTGTTCTTAATAAAAGTTGTGAAAGTTTATTCTAGATCCTGAGGGCTGGAATTGTGTTAAAAATAAAAAAGAATCTAGCAGCCGCCGACCATTCCAGGCAAGTTTTTAAGAACAGTAGCATCGCCACCACCAATCTTAGTCGCAAGCTCTACCATATTCTTCGGAAACCACAGTGATTTCCATTTGTAGACTTCGCGTAAGACTTCCGCATCACTATATTTTGTATTCATCATAAGCCAAAGTGTTGCAGTTTGCGCCGCAGGATTATGTGAACAACCGCAGCGCAGCTCTCCCTTCGCATCCACACCTTGTGGTCCAATACCACAACAAAATTCACAAGAAATTCCCCGTGGCGCAGCAGCAAGCGCTAAGTAACGTTGCCATAGTTCTGGTCGTTCTTTAGCCTGTTTTTTTAACGCAGGATAAGATTTTGACATTATTTCTAAAGATTTTACTGGATCATCAAAACTAACACCCATGGACTGACCATAATCCGGAGTCCCAGT
>JAHFKM010000076.1 GCA_023245385.1 archaeon | reverse complement strand
TTAACAACATCTTCTTTAAACGCAGAAGAACCACCATCTACCTGATCCAACATTTTAGACAAATCATTACATCCCTTTTTAGTATTTTCTAAAGAATCATTCAAATAAGCATACAAAGATTCTAACTCCTCTTTTGAAGCAGCTCCAGTCTCAGAAATCTTTTTCAACATTCTTTCAGCTTGATTAAAAAAATTCATATCCCTCACAATTTTACTCGACCAAAATTTTTCCTCAGCCATCAAAAGATTTAGATTTTTTCTTTCAGCATTACCATTGTTCTGCACACGCGCACTACTCCTAAAAAAAGAAGAAACATCAAACAAAGAACCGACACCTTTCCCAGCGAGCTCACTTCCAAAACCTATTGTTCTTCCAAGGGTGTTATCAAAGACATGAAAATATTTAAATAAAAAATAAAGAGCACCAATAATAAACACAACAGCAATACCCATACTTAAGAGAGACATCTTATAAAACTCCAAAAGCAACTATATAATCTTTTTCATTCGAAAACGTTAAATAGAAAATCAACAAGAAAAAAACAATGTTCAACAAAAAAGAGACACTTCATTTACTTATTTCAGTTCTTATTCTTAGTATTGTTTTCGGATGGAATGATGGAAGATCAACTTTCAACGCGGTACTCTGGTTTTCCAACTTTCTTAAAGTTTTCCTCTTTGTCAGTATCGCGATCATCGTTCACGAACTCGCACACAAAATCGTCGCACACAAGTTTGACGCAACAACAAACTATGAAATCATTCACTTAAAAAAAATATGGTTCCAAGGAGAATTAAAAAAACCACTTCCTTTCTGGGCCTTCATCTCAGTCTTCCTCACCATCATCTCCAAAGGACAACTCTTCTTTACAGGTATAGGAAAAACAATCATTAGTTCAGAAGAAAAACGAAGAATAGGAAGAAAATTTATCTACCTCACAGGATATGAAGAAGCACTCATCCTTCTCTCAGGACCTTTAGCTAACGTCTTTCTTGTCCTGCTTGTTCAAATATTTTCCAAAGCACTTGGAAACACAACAACAGACTTTATCAATATTAACCTCATTCTCGCACTCTGGTATCTTATTCCTCTCCCAGGATTCGATGGAAACGGAATTTATTTTGGCTCACGCTGGCTCTACATTTTTGGTCTCGCTTTCATCGTTTTAGCATTCGTCCTCAAATTCCTTCCCTTCTTCTGGACAATCATCCTTAGTATTTTCCTCGCAGCAACAGTCACCTTATTCTTTTACTGGAAAGAAGAAAAATGAACTGGAAAAACTTACAAGAATGGGAACGCGGAGCACTTATCGGATTCACTCTCTGGATCTCACTACTTATTCTTGTTTTTTTCAAATATTTTTACTCTCGCTTTTTTGTTGAATCATTAGGAAGTCAAGTAAAACCATTTCTTTATTTTACTTTTCCAAATCTGCTTTTACTTAGTCTCTACGGAATTCTTTTAACAGGATGTGGAACACTAATCGGATATTTAATCAAAAAAAAATATTAAATATTTATCTTTTTTATCTCGTGAAAATGATCATAACAGGCTCTACACACTTTCCCTTTTATTTCATGATTCACCTTATATACAATAAAAAAATTCTTTCCCGCATCCTGCTTGCAATACAGACAACTTTTAAAATTTGGAACTCTTTTTTTCTTTTCACCAACTCCTTTTAAAGAAACTGAAAGGCGTTTTAATTCTTTTTTCATCTTTTATACATTCCAACAAGCTGTGCTTCATCCAAAATATGTCCTTGCATCGCTCTTTGAAGATCTTTTTTTGTTGTAGTGTTTGGAAGATTCAGAACACAATCCAACGCAAACAATTTAAAAAAATAACGATGCTCTCTATCTGGAGGACAAGGACTACCATACTCATTTTTTCCTCTTGTATTTTTCCCAACAATTCCAGAAGGATTTTCTCCTTCTTCAATTATTTTTATATATATAGGAATATCCCACACTATCCAGTGATCCCACATCTCAATCTTAAATTTTTCTTTCACAAAATCTGGAATATCAGGATCCTCCATAATTAGCACTAAAGACTTTGTTTTTGGAGGAATATTTTTAAATTCGAGGGGAGGAGAAATATTTTTGCCATCACAGGTATATTTAGAAGGAATATTTTCTTTATTTTTAAAAGCTGAACTTAAGAGTTCCATACATTTTTTCGTATTCTGTTTTTAATAAGTTTTTCTGAACAAAAAATACAAATAAATAATTTAAGCAAAGATAGAAAGTTCTAGTCTAAATCATGATCGAATAATTTAATTAAAAACTAAATTTAGTAATAATTGTAGTGATTAGACTATCTGATTAAAGATTAATATTTCTGATACAATCCAATTTTCAAATTATTTAAGTATAAACTAAATATTTTAATCAGACTGTTAAGATGATTAAGAATCGAACTGCTGGCTAAAACATTTAAGCAGAAGTTGAATCTTTCCACCCGAATGTATCTAACGGACTTTTCACCTTTCGCAACTGTTCCCGAGAAACGTTCGTATAAATTTGAGTAGTAGACAAATCTGAATGCCCCAATAATTCCTGGATCAAACGAATATCCACCCCCTCTTGTAGCAAGTGCGTAGCAAAAGCATGCCTCAGCATATGACAATGTACCTGTTTACGCGCCAACCCCGCCCGCGCAGCAGCCCTTACTGTAATTAGTTGAGCCATTCGGACGCTTAGATGACCTTTTTTTCCAGGAAAGATATACTCTGAAGACTGAGACAAAACACATTGCTTTAGATCGCGCGCTAATTCTGTCGGAAGTTTAGCATATCTCTTTTTATCTCCCTTACCCCTAAGAATTTTTATTTCATCCAACTCAAAATCAAGATCTTCATTCCGAATAGCAACACACTCCGCCACTCTGAGACCGGAACCGTACATCACTCTTAACAATAACTTATCTCGCAAAGACTCCGCAGCCTCGAAAATTTTGAAAACTTCTTCCTTCGAAATAACTTCAGGAACGTCCCGGCGGATTGTTGGCGCTTTAATTCCCCCAACCAAGCCTTTCCCTAGAATCTCATCATAAAAGTACCGCAAGGACGAGCGTGCCAAAGACAAAGAACGTTTCTTCAAATTTTTATCCGTCAAACTCGCCAAAAAATATTCTATATCCTCTTTCAATACTTCAGGGTAGGGTTTTTTGATAAAATCCAAGAACTTTTTGTTAAAATACAGGTAAGCCTTAAGAGTACGCGGACTCATGCTTGCGAGCTTGAGTTTTATCTCAATCTTTCGCTTCACCTCTTCAAAATCCCCCTTTTGCGCATCCATTTCGTATAATACACATTATACGCAATCAAATATATCAAGCTTTCGAATAGGCTAAAAACCACTTAAAATAGCCCTATAGACCACTAGGAACCAAAATACAATTTCATAATCCAGTAAGATAAGTTTTATAAATTTTAGATAAGTTTTATAAATTTTCGCCTATATCTAGCTGTATGAATAATGAACAAACTTGGCGAATTTATGTTGTTTCGGCCACAGACCAAAACCTTGCAAAAAGAGCAGGCAGCCCAGATAGATTTACCCAATACGACATTTACACTTTAGATCGAACAATCCAAGACAACTTTTCAAAGAAAGGACTATATACCGATAACTTGGATAACTCTATTTTTACGTCTAAAAATCTAAAAGAAACAGCAAGAGAGATTATAACTGATTATCTAAGACATACCGCAAGAGGATACCAACAATACTTCGAGATTATAACTAGCGGTTTTCCGCGTCATGGACAGAACTTAGATAGCCTCGTTGGAATTACTTTCGATTTAAG
>JAHFKM010000012.1 GCA_023245385.1 archaeon | reverse complement strand
AGAAGTCATGAATGCGTATGAAGATTTAAGAAAAATCTTTTGAGAAGCTTTTTATACTTCTCTTTTTTTAAAGGATTATGGACGTTCAAAAAAAATTTGATTTGATAATAAAAAATACCGCAGAAGTTCTTACCAGTGAAGATTTAAGAAAGCTGCTCGAAGAAAAAAAGAATCCTACAGCCTATTTAGGAGTCGCCACAACCGGTCCAGTACACGCAGGATATTTTGTACCCTTAGGAAAGCTCTTTGATTTTGGTAAAGCCGAAATGAAAAATAAAATTCTTTTAGCTGATGTGCACGCTGCTTTGGATGATCTAAAAACATCCTGGGATCAGTTAGACGCAAAAACTGAATATTACAAAAAATGCATTGAACTAGCATACCCCTGGGAAAAGAAACCTACTTTTGTCCAAGGAAGCTCGTTTCAAATAAAATCAAACTATCAATTAGATGTTTTAAAAATGTCTACACTCACTACAATCACAAGAGCAACAAGAGCAGCTTCTGAAGTAACGAGGATGAAAAATCCTAAAGTCTCAGAACTCATTTATCCTATCATGCAAACTTTAGATGAACAGTATTTAGACGCAGACATTCAACTCGGTGGTCAAGATCAGAGACATATCATGGCCTTCGCTCGTGAATACTTACCTCTCTTGCAGTACAAAGCTCATGTGGAAGTGATGACTCCTCTAGTTGTATCTTTAAAAGGTCCCGGAGTGAAAATGTCCGCGTCTCTTCCTGAATCAAGTATTAAAATATATGAATCAGAAGCTTCAATTAAAGAAAAAATTTCTAAAGCCTATTGCTTACTCGGAGAAGTAAATGATAACCCTATTTTGCAGTTGTGTAAATATACTCTCTTTCCCGTGCAAGGTTCTTTAAAAATTGAACGTCCCGCAAAGTTCGGAGGAGATTTGAAATTTGAAAATTATGAAGATCTTGAACATTCCTTCGCTGAAAAAAAAATCCACCCTTTAGATTTGAAGAACGCAGTCGCTGCTGCTCTTATTAGAATGTTTAAGAAAGTGAGAACATATTTTGAGAAAAATAATGATTTGTTAAAAAAACTAGGTCAGAATTTTTTAGCATAACTATTCAAGCCCATCTGAAACAGGATAGAATATTCCCCTATACCAAAATCCGTCAACTTCTACTTTTTCTTCTAAGGAAGAAGGAGGAACAATACTTTGTGGTTTTACTTCAATTCCAATATTGCAAGACAAATAATCTAGACTGGAATAAAATTTATTATCCTCCCTAAATCCCCCATCTGAAATTTTTATTTTTGGAAATGGATATATTCTACACCCTTTGAATAGAAGGGAATATTTCAAGTCACTCATGGGAAATCAGTGATAAACCCTTTTTATTAATCTTTCTAGAATGGCAGCCAACTTCGTGGATCTTTTTCCTGCGCTTTAAGTCCTTTGATAATATTTACCCTATTCCTAAGATGAGTCGTATGCTCTTTCATTTTTTGAAGACTGTGCGCCCACTTTATTTTCATATCAGTAATCGCGACGGCCTGAACATACGTCATGAGCAAATCATCCATAACTGTGATAAGCTCTTTACAATGTTTAATACTAATCTTAATGTTATTTTCAATACCAGAATCGCTTGGCTCTGATTCAAATCTTTGAAGAGCACTAAGTAATGGTTTGAGCTGGTTATTCACCTTTAACGAGAGCTTATCTCTCATCCAAACTGAACTCGCAAGAACACGCTCACTCGTTTTACTTTCAAGATCAAGATTAAATTCTTTCAGCGTTCTTTCAAAAGAAGACAAATAATTCTCTATATCCGCGAGAGTCATAAATAAAAGAGATACTTAGAATTTTTATAAATCTTTCTAAAGCTCTTCCTCATTCACAAGAATCCTATCTAGAATATATACCCGCTCTCTCACATTATTTATTCTCTTAAAGAGTGTCGGAAAATGCGCTTGCCAACTCATACGAATTGTCTCATACTCTTTCTGGATTTTGTACAAATCATAAATCTCCCTGAGTGTTTTCCTAATAACCTCACAAGCATTCAAAGCAGCTTCAAGATGATATTCAATATCCTTCACTTTATACTTTTCTCCATAAGTATACTTCAAATCTTGAAGAGTATGAATCGTCGGAAGAATATTTATTTTCGCCTTTTCTTTTATCTTTTCTGACATAATAGTATAATGCACAAACCATCTATCCTTAGGATCCTGCTTGAACCTCCTCTGCCACTCCTGAAGATCTTTTTCAAAACTGTCCATATTAAACTTTATTGTATCAGTAAGCATCTTCTTTCGCTTCACTTTCTCTTTAAAAGTTTTTAGCTTCTTTCAGGATTAAAATAAAATTTTAATGAAAAAACTATTTAAACAAGTAACCCTCAGGGCGAGTATGGAAAAAACAAACATCCTCATTATAATCTTAGCAATTGGATTGGTATTAACTTCCGGAATTTTAGCGTATAATATTAAAGCAACAACAATTATCAAAGAATCTTCATCAATTCAAGAAAGAAATACTCTCTCAGTTTCTGGAGACAGTAAGCTGACAATCAATCCAGATCAGGCTGAGGTATATTTTAGAATTCAAACTGATGGAAAGAACGCTCTTGAGGCTCAGGATGGAAATCGCGCCGCTTCGAATACGGTGATCGGTGCGATAAAGGCGAAGAGTGTTGATGAAAAAAATATTGAAACTGTTCAGTATACGGTGAATAGAAAGCTGAGGTATGATCCTCAGACTGGTGAATCGAGCTTAAGCGGCTATGAGGTTATGCATATCTTGAAAGTAAAGACGACTAATGTTGAGAATGTTGGCGCTTTAGTTGATACCGGTGTTTCTGCCGGCGCGAATGGTGTTGATACTATTTTGTTTACCTTATCTGACACAAAAGAAAAACAAGTCAGGGATCAGGCCTTAAGAGCAGCGGGAGTGAAAGCGAAAGAAAAGGCTGAGACGCTTGCTTCGAGTGTTGGAACGTCTTTAGGAAAGGTGATTTCAGTGTCTGAATCCAACTTTAATTATATTCCGTATAGATTTGAATCTGTAAGCTCTGGAATGATGACAAAGACAGAACCTACACAAATTCAGCCTCAGAATTTGGAGATTACTGCGACTATTGCTGTAGTCTATGAAGTGAATCAGTGAATTTTATTTCCATGTGGGTTTAATGCCCCGCAGCTCTGCTGCGATTGGGATAGCTGAGATATGAATAGTTTTATTTTGTGTAGTGTGTTTCTACTTTTTTAGTAGGTTCTTTAATATTTGAAGTTTCATAAGAGGTTGTAGTAAAAAGTATTCCTGGAATGAAGCTTGCGCCGAGAGGTTGATAAGGCAGATGATAAGATGCTTCTGGAACTTGTGCTTCTTGAAGTGATCCTTTAGGTGTTGTTCCGAAGATTCTTTCAATGAGTGTTTGTTTGGTCATTTTTTGTCTCCTTTAAGTAAATTATACTACTATTTAGTAATTAATATTCTATTTAAATCTTCCCTTTAGGCTCCAGAAGGCAATTAACACTCTTTTAAAGAAGTTATAGAATGAACTTTATTCTTTTAAAATCTCTAAAGGCGAAAAGAGTTTGCACTACTAATAGAACAGATTTAGCATACAATTTTTATTTTTCTTCAGGATCTTTATTAAGCAAAGCACTACGTCTAAACTCAAGAGTTTGATCACCTTCAACTAAGGGCTCTAGCATCCCAGCAATATATTCCTTATCATAAACACAAGTAGAAAGAGAAGATAGAACTTCATCATTAGAACGAGCAAGAATAAGCTGAGCGTAAACATAAGCAACACTCTCTTTAGGATATAAAGAACAAGAAACATATCTGCTCACCACATCAGCACAGCTCGTTCTTACACTAACCGCAAGTTCAAGTGTAGAACAGCTCCTTTTAAAAGAACTAAGCATGTCATCATCATCCCAATTTTCATCTTTCGCTTCATCACTACACTTAAACGCATACTCCTCAGGAAAATGATCAATACTATCAAGAGGAGCAAGTAAACGTTTTTCAGAAAGAAAAAGCTCCAAAAATGTATATCGAAGACTTTGACTCTTCAAAAAAAGAGAAGTATCCTCATCAAGTGACTGACAATACTGAAGCAAATCAAGAGCAGCCTTACTATACCAATCAGAAGAAAGCCCATCAAACTCTAATGTTTCCCGAATATTTCTAAGAAACCCAATTTCTTTTTGAACAAGTTCACTTTCAGTTGCCTTCGGAGCAGACAAAGAATGATACTCAACAATGGGAACTTTCGGAGAAGAAACAACCCTCACATTCTTAAAACGTACTCTCTGTTGAAGAACATATTCCTCTTCATTGAAAGTCCTATACTCCCCATCACTATTAAGAAAGAACAGACTAGAAAAAATAATGATCTTTTTTGAAAGAGACATACCAAACAGAAAAGCTAAAACTTTAAAATCCTTTTTGAAAGACCTTTACCGAGAACTCCGCCCATAAAAATAAGCTGAACCTCTGCTTAAAAGAAAATGTTTATATAGCTACATACACCTAAGAACAAACAGGGTGAGTTGATGCAGCAAAAGGGGATTCATAATCTATTTCTAAGAACATTTCAACTAGGAAGACAAGCATGAATTCTGACGTCGCTTTAAATGTCATCCAAAATATTCACGAAGCTTTAATAGCTTTAGACTTCAAAGGACACGTACGATTCTGGAACAAAGGCGCTGAACAATTATTTGGTTATCAAAAAGAAGAAGTTCTTGGAAAAATGGTTCCTTTTATCTCACGAGATTCATTTTTTGAACTCGAAATCGCATTTGAAAAAGCACTACACGCAAAAAGCTACACCTTCAAAACCCAAAAACGTTCAAAACAAGGAACATTCCTAGAACTCTTAGTAACTACCTCACCCCTCTACGAAGAAGCAAACATCGCAGGAATCACCGCAATGTTTTTAGAAATAGACTCTTTAAAAAAAGCAACATTTATCCCCTACAACCTCGTCCCCTTCCTCAGAGAATCAAAAAGAACATTTTCTGAACTACGAGATATTATTCTCTTTACCCTAGCAAAAGGAAAAATGACCATCAACCACATCGCTACAGAATCAGGAATCAACTGGAGAACAGTTGAAAAACACTTAACCTACTTAATCGGAAAAAGATTAGTGCAAGAATTATTCAGCTCAGAATATGTACGCATTTTTGAATTAACTGAAGAAGGGAAAAAATTCACCTACGAAATAAAAAAAAAGGAACTTGCAAAAATTATCAAGAAAGATGAAGCATGAAAGTTTTAATGTTCGGCTGGGAATTCCCCCCCTTCAAATCAGGAGGATTAGGAACAGCCTGCTATGGCCTGACAAAAGGTCTCTCAAGAAATGGTGTCGAAATCTCTTTTGTTATGCCTGTCACACCTGAACACGCAAAAGCAGATTTTGTCAAAATCATCGGAGCCAATACTCTCTTTAAAAATGTTACAATCACCGAAATAGACTCATGTCTCACAGCATACACAACTGAAGAAGACTATGATTCTTTTGACACACAAAGAAAAGAAATCTATGGAAAAAATCTCTTCAAAGAAGTCTCTCGCTTCACACTCGCCGCAGCTCAAATCTCCTCCCAAGAATCTTATGATATCATTCACGTCCACGACTGGATGACCTACCAAGCTGGTATCATCGCGAGAACTCTTTCCAAAAAACCACTCATCGCGCATATTCACGCAACAGAATACGATCGCACTGGAAATAACCCCAACCCCAGCATTGCAAAAATAGAAAAACAAGGCCTAGATGCTGCAAATCTTATTATCGCAAATAGTAACTTTACCAAAAAAAATGTTATCGACCACTACAACATCACCCCAAATAAAATAAGAGTAGTTCATTGGGGAATTGAAGAAGACACACCAGCATACCATCTTCACTTTTCATCTCCCCTAAAAAAAGAAAGAATAGTCCTTTTTCTTGGCCGCATCACCCTCCAAAAAGGACCGGACTACTTTTTAGAAGCAGCACGTAAAGTCTTGGAATTCGAACCAAACACAACCTTTGTCATCGCAGGAAACGGAGACATGCTCCCAAGCCTGATGTTTCGCACAGCAGCACTCGGACTCTCACAAAAAGTTCTCTTCACAGGATTTTTGATGGGAGACGACGTTCACAAAGCGTTCCAACTCGCAGACCTCTATGTAATGCCTTCAGTTTCAGAACCATTCGGACTTGTCGTTTTAGAAGCTTTAAAAAACGGAACACCAGTCATCATCTCAAAACAATCAGGAGTCTCAGAAGTTTTAAAACATTGTTTAAAAGTTGACTTTTGGGACTTAAACGAATTAGTACAAAAAATCGTAATGGTACTCAGAAACAAAACCCTGCATGAAGAACTAAAAGAAAATGGAAAAAAAGAAGCAGACACCTTCAACTTAGATACTCCAGCAAAAAAAATAATAAAAATTTATCAGGAAGCACATTATGAGTAAAGTCTGTTTCTACTTTCAAGTCCACCAACCATTTCGACTAAGAAAATATTCTCTATTTGATATCGGAAAAAAGAATGATTACTTTGAAGAAAAAAAAGATCTAAAAACAAATAATGAAGCTCTCTTCCTGAAAGTCGCAAGAAAATGTTACTTACCGGCAAACAAAATCATGCTTCAGCTTCTAGAAAAACATCCCGAATTTAAAATATCCTACTCCTTTTCAGGAACAGCGCTAGAACAAATGGAACAGTTCTACCCGGAAGTCTTAACATCTTTTCAATCTTTAGTCGACACAGGCCGCGTTGAACTCTTATCTGAAACCTATTATCATTCACTTTCCTTTTTGTATTCTAAAAAAGAATTCATCGAACAAGTTAATCTCCATAACAAAAAATTAAAAGACCTTTTTCATTACACACCCCAAGTTTTTAGAAATACAGAATTAATTTACAACAATAAAATCGCTTCTTCTATTGAAGACCTCGGATACAAAGGAATACTCGCAGAAGGATGGGACTACATCCTCAACGGAAGATCTCCCAATATGCTCTACACACCAAAAGGAACTAAATATATAAAAGTCCTGCTCAAAAATTATAAACTCTCCGACGATATCGCATTTAGATTCTCAAATAGATCCTGGCCGGAATGGCCTCTAACAACAGGAAAATTTCACCACTGGCTTTCCACTTCCGGAGGAGATTCTGTAAACCTTTTTATGGACTACGAAACACTCGGAGAACACCAATGGGAAGATACTGGCATCTTTGATTTTATCAGCAAACTCCCAAACGAACTTTTAAAAAATAAAAACACTACCTTCACAACACCAACAGAACTTGTTGAAACTTCTCCTTCACAAGGAGAGTTAGATGTTCCCTTTCTCTTATCATGGGCAGATCTTGAAAGAGATGTTTCAGCATGGCTTGGAAATAAAATGCAACAAGAATCCTTAAAAAATTTGTACCAACTCGAACCTCTCATTAAACAAAGCAACAATAAAGAACTTCTGGACACGTGGAGAAAACTTCAAACATCAGATCATTTTTACTATATGTGCACAAAATGGTTTAGCGACGGGGATGTCCATAAATACTTTAACCCCTACGAAAGCCCTTATGAAGCTTTCATTACTTATACAAATACTCTGAATGATCTTACTCTTAGAGTGAAAGAACTCCTTCAAATAAATGAGAGTTAGCTTTATATAGCAAAATACTCCCAGCCAAGAGAGAAGAAAATTGGTGACAATTGATACTACAGAACGTCTATTAGAAGATGTTCCAGAAGATTACGCATTTCGCTTACAAGACAAATCCCTAAAAAATCTCAAAACGCTCACACAACACCTTTCTCTCCTTAACGAAGCTGTCTTTTCCCAACACGTAAATGAGCAAAAAAATGATTTTTATAACTGGGTTCGCGACGTGTACAAACACAAAGAATTCTCCTCTGAACTCGTTGACTGCAGCACAAAAGAAGCAGTACTTCAATGCGTACAAAAATGGATTCAAAACGCTGAAAAAACAAGAAACGAAAGAAAAGTTCTCGAACAAGTAGTCAAAACAAAAGTAAAAGAACTCATGGAACCTGATACCTTCAATCCGCAAAAATGGATGGATCCACTTTCATTTCCAGATCAAAAAATAAAAAAACCAGAACCTCTACCAAGCACACCAAACATTCCCTTCACAAATCCCCTAAAAAAACTAGGACAAGAACACCCAAAAAATATTCGCAACGCAACTCCTGTTCCAAAACTCTGGGAACTCAAACCCTTAAAAAAAGTAGAAAGAAACATCGAACTTAAACGGCCACTCATTAAACAAATAAAACTAACTGAAGTAGCGCCTCCCCCTAAAAAAGAAAACACAACAAAAACCCAGGAACGCTTACCCCTCGAAGCGCTCATGCCTCAACAACCACTTATCAAATCAAGAAAAGTCAACGCTTCCTCAGCCAGTGAAATGGTAGAAAAGCTAAAAGAGGTGTACAAACTTGAAATCTGAAGGCAAAATTATAGGAATTATCTCCATTAAAGGCGGTGTTGGAAAAACAACAACTGTCTTGAACCTCGCTACTGCGCTCGCACAAGATTTTAAGAAAAAAGTTTTAGTTGTTGATGCGAACTTCTCCTCACCTAACATAAGCTTACACCTCGGAATGCTTCATCATGATGCGAATCTCCACGCAGTTTTAAACGACGAACTCCTAATACATGACAGCATTTACGAACACGAATTTGGATTTGACGTTCTCCCCTGTTCTTTAAGCAATGAAAAAGTAAACACCCTAAAATTAAAAAATAAAATAAGCGTTCTAAAAAAACATTATGACATTATTCTCCTTGATTCTTCACCGAGCTTAAACGACGAATTACTTGCTACAATGCTCGCTTCAGACCAACTCTTTGTCGTCTCAAGCCCAGACTATCCCACACTAAGCACCACACTCAGAGCAGTTAAACTAGCCAAAGAAAAAGGAACACCAATTCTCGGAATTATTATGAACAACGTTCACGGAAAAAAACACGAACTCTCCCTTGACCAAATCGAAACACTCACCAAAGTCCCTGTGCTAGCTGTACTCCCAGATGATCAAAAAGTCCTGGAAGCTCTCGCTTCAGTCAAACCAATCACCTTACATAAACCCTATAACAAAATTTCTTTAGAATACAAACGTTTAGCAGCAGCAATCGCTGACCTCCCCTTTAAAGAACCAAGCCTCGCTAAGAAAGCTTTCAATTATCTAAAAGAAGATTTTGAAAACTTTAAAAAACACGATTTCAAAAAAGGCCTTATCTACTATAAATAAACCTACGCAATAGTTTTATAAATTTCTCTCTTTTTCAAAAGATTATGGTTCTTGAAAAAATCCTCTTAGAAAGAAAAATTACAGAAGAGGAAGCCCAACGTTTACTTCGAAGCGTACTAGAAAGAACAACACTCATCCCTGAAAGAGAAGTTACTCTCGAAGAAGCGAGACGTGAATTACTAAGCGAGAATTATCATAGTTTAGGAATCACAGAAGAACTTCTTGATAACGCTATTCTTCATAGAGAATATGAATCCCCTTTAACCTTTTCATCAATGACACGGAATCTTAAATCTCTACAAAAAAAACATCAAGATTTAGAAAAAGTATATCATAGAAGAAGAAGAACAAGAGCTAAAGAAATCCTGAACAAATACCTTATGACTCCAGCGCAAACCCTTCCAAAAGGAAAAAACGCACTTATTGGAAACGTGAATCTCAACGGATTAGAATATTGTTTCAATGCTGAAAAAATATGCAGATATGGAGGTAGAATAACAATTTTTCAATCTTGGGAGGCAGAAGTAATTAGTGTAAAAAAAGACGAACAATCTCTTTTTACTTTATATTTAACAAATACCCTTCTTCCAAGAAGAAAACTTTTTCTTGTCATCCATAAAGAATGGAATAAAAATTTTTACGCACAAACAGAACATTTTTTTAAAAATCTTAATTTTGGCGCAACTCAAGAAGGTCAAAGCTTGACTCCTGTTGAAGGCATTACAGATTTAGTATCTTTTACAGACTGGTTGCTGAGAGTTAAACTCGATCCTGAACCTTATGAGACAGAAAAAAATATTGACCAGGGCGCGCACTCCATTTTAACAGGTATAGGAAACCTCAAAGAAGCAATTACAGAAATCTACACTTCTAAAATGAGAACTTATAACTCTTTAAAAGAAAGAATAGTACTAAAACTAAAAAAAATGGAAGAATATCTCCAGTAAAAAGACTTTTATAGTTCTATGATTAATTTTTATTAATGAACTTTAAACAAGCAATCATCCTAAGAGAAGATTTAAAATTACCAAAAGGAAAAGCATGCTCCCAAGCCGCACACGCCGCAGTCGAAGCAACTTTGAAATCCGAGAAAGAAAAAGTAAAATCCTGGAGACAAGAAGGAATGAAAAAAATCGTTGTTAAAGTAAAAGATTTAAAAGAATTACTCCACCTAAACCAAAAAGCCAAAGACTCAGGATTAATAACAGCAGTCATCACAGACGCAGGTTTAACTGAAGTCGCACCAGGAACAACAACATGCATAGCAATCGGTCCTGATGAAGAAGAAAAAATAGATAAAATCATTAAAGATCTAAAACTCTTTTAAACAAGAACATTTTTTACCCTTATTACACTCTTTAAACAATCTTCTCTCCAGTCTCTTTATCAAAAATACGAATCACATTCACAGGACAACCTTGCGCAGCATCAACATTCACTTCTAACTCTTCACTTACTTCCAACTCCCACTCATTTTCAGAAATCTTCTTCCCCCCAATCAAATCAGCTTTTCCATCATCATTCATCACCCAAACTTTTGGAGCAATAGCAACACAAGCAGCAGCGCCGATGCATCCAGGACGATCATACACAATTTTGTACACCTTTTTTTTGAGAAGGTCTTCCATGGTCTTATGCTTTTCCGAGAGTTTTTTGCCCTGGTTCCCATTCGACTGGACAGAGTTCTCCAGATTGTAAGGCTTGTAAAACTCTCAATGTCTCATCAACGCTTCTTCCCACATTCAAATCAGAAATAACAAGATATCTTACTATTCCTTCAGGATCAATAATAAAAGTTCCACGATAATCTATCCCCTCATCCTCTTTTAACACACCAAACATTCTACTAATCTCATGAGTTGTGTCTGCAAGAATTGGAAACTTCACTTCAGGAAGATCACGCTCAAGCCAAGCTTTATGACTATGCTTCGAATCTGTACTCGCACCAAGAACAACAGCATTTAGTTTTTTAAAATCCTGCTCTTTTTTCCCAAAACCTCTAATCTCAGTAGGACAAACAAAAGTAAAATCTAAAGGATAAAAGAAAAGAACAACCCATCTTCCTTTATAGTCTGAAAAGTTTACTTTCGTAAATCTTCCTTCCTGATACGCCTCTGCGACAAATTCCGGAACCTTCTCTCCAATTCTCATTTTTTCTTCCATTTTGAAGGAATCTTACACCAGTATAAAAAGATTTTGCAACTTTATAATCTAGTTGTTAAGAAAGCCACGTTCTTCAAAAAAATATCTTTTAAAATCCAGTCCCATGTTCATTTTCTCGTTCAAACATACTCTTCCCATACCCAGAAACACTTGAATTTCCATAACTAATATTTGTCCCATACCCCGCTGCGCCCACATTTTGAGGACCATAACTATCTGTTAAAGAAGTTCCAGGTCGATAGGAAAAACTCAAACCAGAAGACTTATGCGTCTGAAGATGCTGCTCAGCAACCTTCCCATTTGTCGCAGCAGCTTGCAACAAAAACCCACATGGACATCCTGCAACAACCATCTGTTCAGGATCGCTTCCACTTTGATAGATAAAAGCGCTACCCTTAAGATTATTATAACTAAAAGGACTTTTTTCAGCAGCTCTTGAACCATAAAAAAACGCTGCTGCCTCTCCCTGAGAACCATAGACAAAAGCAGGCTCACTCTTCGGAAGATCCTTCACACTTGTTTCAGCTTTAAATTCTTCATTACTTATTCTTCGCTCACCAAGATTTATTAAAAGACTGGGAAGATTTTTCTCATCCTTCTTTTCAAAATGCGTATCCAAACCAGGAGTAGAAAGAATCACTAATTCAGCATTCGCATGTTGCTTCGCATGTTCCTGCCACTTTTTTGACTTCACCATCACCTTTAAGATCGCCTTCGCTACCTCTTCATCATTCAAGCTGTCTTTCAAGCTCTTTCCCCGCAGTTTTTTTACTAAATCTGTCATAAAACACCTAATCGTTTACCAATAAGCAGGATTTAAACTATAAAAATGTTTCTTTTCACGTTTAAATAGGGTTATAAGGCTTAATGAGCCATTTTACAATTAAAAAGTTCTTCTTTAGAACCTTTTTTGTAGGATATACTTCTTATTCTCATCTAAATCAATACACTGATCTGCCGCGTCTAAAAGCTTTGAACTTGTACTTTTTCCAAAAGCCATCACTTCCACCCTACACCCTAAGGCTCTTTTCAAATGTTCTACCAAAGGAACAAAATCCCCATCACCAGAAATAAGAACAATTGTATCAAGCTTCGGCGCCTGCTCGATCGCATCCATCGCAATCCCAATATCCCAATCCGCTTTCTTCGCACCACCATAAAACACCTGCAATTCTTTCAGACGAACTTCAAAACCAATATTTTCTAAAGCTTTGTAAAAAGTATCTTCATCTTTTTCTCCAGCTTTAACAGCATATGCGATGGCTCTGATAAGCTTTCTCCCTTTCACCGCATCTTTTAAAATTTCTTTGAAATTTACCTTCGAATTATATAAGGCTCTCGCTGAATAATACAAATTCTGCACATCCACAAAAACTCCAACTCGTTGTTCTTTCATCATTCCTCCTATACTAACTTTTGAACCAGAACTCCTTGAAAAAGGAGTGCCAGACCCAGAAGTACCATTAGTACCCATAGTGATTTTTTCCATCGAAACACCTTTGCCCCATCAAATTCCCAAACAGGAATAAGATTAAATAAACATAACCAACTATTAATTTTCATCCCATAACTCGCGATTGTATTTATGAACCCAACAGTGCTATAAAAAACTCCTAAAAATAAAACTGCTAAAACAAGATTCACCGCTGGACCTGCTAGAGAAATCTTTCCATTATGATCATTACGAATAGTTCTCCCTCCAATCATCACTGCTCCAGGAGCAGCAAACACAAAACCAAAAAAACTCATAATCACCGCTAAAAAAAGCATATTATCAAAACTTCTAAACTCCGCAAAATAACCATACCTTTGAGCTACTATTTTATGAGCTAACTCATGAAGCAAAAATCCTGTACCCACCACAACCAAAGAAATAACAAAACTCGAAAAAAATGCTAATGAAAATCCCCCTAAAACAAGAGCAAACGCAACTGAAACCGCGACCCACGCTTTCAAAAGATCCCGTAGTTCCACATTAGAACTTGTAAATCTCCCAAACTTGTATTTTTTATACATCCCTCCTCCTTTAATTTCAATTCTTTAAATAGCTTTTCTTTATCTGCTCTCAATCACTTGCACTTCAGAAGTTTTTCTTTTTAACTCAAGAAGCGCTTTATGCGCCAAGTGTAAAGGATAAGGCATTTTAAATTCCCGATTAACACACTTTTTAATAACAGCTAATGCAGTCTCCAGAGAAATATTTCCCCCAATAGTTAGGTAAACTGGATTAGCAAACTCTTTTGTTTTCAAAGCAAACCCTTTTACTTCATTATGCACAAGAATCCTCTCCTCATCCAATCTTCCTAAGATAAGCGTTTTTGAAACAGCAATACAAGGCTTGTTAGATAAAACAGCAACATAACTCGCAGTCCCAACCTTATTTGTAAGTAATACCCCAATACCTTCTATTAACAGGAGATCTGGTTTAATCGTCAGCTCCTTTAATGTTTGCATAATCGCAGGACCTTCCCTAAAAGCAACAAAATTCGGAGAATAAGGCATAAGCTCCTCTGTGATTGTTTGTTTTTCTTCTAAGACTTCTTTTGTCTCTAGGTTTACTACAACCGCAGCACAAAGAGTTTTTCTCTCTTTAAATGTCAATGTAAAAGCAGCTACTGTTTTAAACTCAGTAGAAGTATCTCTTAAAGAAATCCCCTTTAAGATTTGCTTTTGAATCTCTTTTAGTTCATTAAAATCTATTTTTGCGTACATTCTTTTTCCCTATTCTTCTTTCTTTACCTTCTTTGACGAGGAAGGATGATCCTTAGCTTTTCTTGTTCGAAGTATCCTTTTTCTCTAAGATCTTTTAGTGCTAGGAATTTTTGGCGTGAATCCCTTTCTCGGGCATCTTCAACAATTTTTTCAAGATACTTCTCATCAACAGGAAGAGATTCCATCATCACAATTTGTTGCGTAATTAAAATTTTTGGAAGATCATACACAACTACTACTTTTTCTTCCAGAACTGATCCAAGACCAACAAGATGAGGCATGAGCTCTGTAGTATCGAATCCTGTATAATCTAATCTTCCAAGAAAGTTGGTTCCACCACTAAACACCCGCACGATATTCCCAACAAGATGAAGATAAAGCCCCTTCGAAGTTCTTTTTTCCATTTTTCTTTTTCGATGTAATCTTTTAATTAATTTAATGTTTATTCGCTAAGATTGTAAACACGGCCTTTGAATCTGATTCTTCCTTGGCCGAGGTCTTCGACGCGTTCTTCTAAAGGGATGATGTTTGTTGAAAAATTTTTGCGCTGTGCGCCTCCGGCGCTTACCCCAAAGAAACGGCCAATATCACCTAGATAAATGTCGCCGTCGAGGCCGTCATTATCGATGTTGACGAACAGCACACGACCCAAAGCTTGGTCTTCAAGATCGTCCGCATTCCAAATACCTATTTGGTCTTCGTAAAGTTTTTGAAAATATTGAAGGTACGCATCTACTAGTTCTTCTCCCCCTCCCAAGAATGGTTTTATTTGTGGGTTATTTCTTGCGATCATTTCTTTCCCATCAATATTACCTCCATAAATTTGCAGGTGTTCTCGTGTTGGTTTTGAAATCCCATAAAAACCATTTGGCCATTTAGCGCATTCTTGAGCATCTACAACAAAGACTCTCCCATTTCCTTCCAATGCTAAAAGTCGGTCTAGTTCTTCTTGAGGAATTGGTGCTGCACCATAAACAAGTCTTTTATTTCGAATTACATCTTGAATATTTTGCGGATCGGATAAGTAGTGTGGGGCGTGCGCGTAAACAACCACTGCATTTCCATTTTTGGTTCTGCCTGTTGCTTTCAAACTTAATGTTGAAAAAAAATTGTTAAAAAGTTCTGAATCTTTAGAAACGTTCGTTTGTGCAGAAGCTAGTTCAGGCATGTAAAGTGCTTGATACCCTCGGGCTAAACATTTTTTTAAAGCAGTACCTAGATTAGGGGAGGAGAAGGATCGAACGTTAGAACTATCTTGAAGATCGTAGACACCATCAGGTGCTTTTTGTAAAGCGTCTCGAATCGCTTTCGCGCTTTCAGGATCGATTCTTTTTGACATGGTTTTGTCAAAGTAGTCGTCTATTTAAATCTTTCGAAGAGTAACTACTTAAGGGTAATTACTTAAAATTTAAATGCTTAACCAACAGCTAAAACTGATGTTTACAGATGCTTACACAACACCCATGGTGAAAGACCTGGACAAGGCAGTACGATTCTACACAGAAGTCTTAGGATTTAAAATAAAGGAACGCTTTGGAAACGACTGGGCGAGCCTAGAAGGTCCAGGAATTCATTTAGGCTTGCACCCTGCAATGGGAAATGAAATCAAAGCCGGATGCATATCAATCGTATTAACAGTCAAAGACTTAAAGAAAGCAATGGAACAGCTCAAGAAAAAAGGAGCAAGCTTCTCAAAAATTACTGAAGACAAAATGGTCAAAATAGCGCACTTCAAAGATCCAGATGGAAACCCTTTGTACTTCTGTCAGTTGATGTATTAAGAAAATTTTAGCTATATCTTTTACAAACGCGAGCATACTCTTTATCCAACCCTCCCAATCTAAAAAGTACAACCTCTTCAATGCCAGCGTTCTTCGCAAGTTCGAGATCCCGTTCAAGCTCCTTTACA
>JAHFKM010000075.1 GCA_023245385.1 archaeon | reverse complement strand
TTTCGCAGAATCCATTTTGTGCTTGAAGGGGGAGGCAACGACCTAGTTGTTTTTTGAGGAAATTGTAATAGTGAAACAATTAAGTCCTTCTGCGCACTGATTTGAACTTTGGCAATTATTTCCGTAAGGAATGGAATGAGGAGGAGTTGTTTGTGTATAAGGGTTTGGAAGGGTAGTGTAAGTTTCTGGTGGTGTGTAAGGTGTTTGAGAAGAAAAAAAGCTTCCGGTGATTGTGCCGCTAAGTGAAGTGAAGAAGACAACAAAACCCAAGAGGAGGATAAGAAGACCTGTTTCGTGATGTTCTTTCAACTCTTTTTTCATTAAAGATTTTTGAAAAAAGAACTATTTAAAGAATTATATTTTTGGATATATAGTTAGTAGAAGCGGGTTTGTAATTCTTTTGTTTGTTTTTCTAGCCAGGTATAAATTGTTGTGTGTCTGTTTCCGCTGAGGAGTGCTTCAAGCGCTTTTCGTGCGAGTGCTGCGGTTTGGTATGGTCCGACAATGGTAATTGTTTTTCCATAAATTGAGATGTGTGTTCCTGTAAGTTCTTCGATATATGCGCGGGATTTTCCATCTGTACCTATTACTCTTCCTCGAATGACTGCGAGTCTTTTTTTAGAATCGTTGCTGTAATCTGTCATATCTATTGTTTCGAGAACGACATCTTCTTCTAAAAGGTCCAATGCTTTTTCTGGGTTGATTCCTCTTCCGATTGCTTTGGTGATGTTTTGCGCAGTGAGTAGCGCGAGACTGTCCTCTCCTGAGAGAGTAACGTCACCTTCTTTTGAGTTGATGATCATTGTGATGTTTAGTTTTTTTTCTATTTTTTTTCTGGTCATACCTTTTGGTCCGATGAGAACAGCTATTCTGTCTTGTGGTATTTTGAGTTCATAGATGAATTCCATGTTTTATTTTTTTGAGTACTCCTTCAGTGCTAAGTGAAAGTCCTTTTTTTGTGAAGTAGTGAACGAGTGTTTGTATATCTCTTTTGAGGAGTTCTTGTGCGTTGGGGTGTTGGAGGGTAAGTGTGTGACTGAGGTCGATGAGAACTGGTTTTTCTTGGTAGTTAAGGATGTTGTATTCACTGAGGTCTCCATGGACAAGTTTATAGGTGTACATTTTTTTGAGGGAAAGGATAATATTTTCGCTGAATTTTTTTAGGTCTTGTGGGGTTTTATCTTTAAGTTTGGGTGCTGTTTCTTTATTGTTTCCGATAAATTCCATAACTAAGACATTAGATGAAACTGCGTGTGCTGCTGGTACACGTGCTCCTGCTTTTCTTGCGGTGAGTAAATTGGAAAATTCTCTTCGCGCCCAGGTGTCTATAACTTTTCTGCGTTGTTTTTGGATGTCTTTAAATCGTGGGTCTCCAGCAATGTAGTTGTACATTCTTTTGAAGTCGCATGCGTTGACGCGGTAAATTTTAACGATAACTGAGTCTTTGCCTTTACTTGCTGAGAAGACGTTGCTTTCTTTTCCTACTGATATAGGGCTTTTGAGTTCGTCGAAATATCCTTGGCTGCTTAGTTTGAAGAGTGTGCGAAGTGTGGAATTGTCAAAAACATTTTCATAGGTTCTGAATTTTTCTTTAGTGGACATAGAGAAGAAGAGGAGGGAAATCTTAATAAACATTTAGTTTGATTTAAGAGGTATGATTATTGTTGATTTGGAAATGAGTGGGATTGAGGTTGAAAAGTATAGTATTTTAAGTATTGGCGCGCTGGATTTTGAGAATCAGGAAAATACTTTTTATGGTGAGTGCAGGTTGATGGAGGGAACTTCTTTTGATCCTCAGGCGTTGAGGGTGAATGGTTTTTCTGAGGATCATATTAAAAAGTGTAAAACTTCTTGTGAAGAACTTGTAAAGGAATTTTATGTGTGGAGTAAGAAAATTAAAGAGAGAACTCTTGGCGGTCAGAATCCTGGTTCGATGGATATTCCTTTTTTAAAAAAAGCGTTTGATAAGTATAATTTTTCTTGGATTTATGGTCATAGGATTGTAGATAGTCATTCTTTGGCGTATGGATATTTTAGGAGAAAGGGAATGAAAATTCCTTTGAAGGAAGGGACGAGCGGGTTAAGTTTGGATTTCTTGATAGAATATTTTAATTTGGAGAAGAGAGATGTTCATAACGCGTTAGAAGATGCGAAGTTAACTGCTGAAGTGATAAAGAGAGTGTTAGTTTAGAATTCTTCAAATTCTTCTAGTTCTTTTAAGTGTCCATTTTTTTTGAGCCAGTCTACTTGGTTGCTTTTATATTTGTAAATAACGTCTCCTTTTCCATCGCCGCCAAGTTCCCATGGTTCTATAAGAAGAATATCTCCCTCGCGAACCCAGAGTTTTTTCTTGAGTCTTCCTGGAACTCTGCAGATACGGGTTTTTCCGTCAAGACATTTGACGCGCATTCTGCTTCCTCCGAGGCGTTGTTCTAAAATGCCGAAGGTTTCTTTTCCTCTTGGGAGTTTGACTCTGAAGACTTCTGGTTCTTCAGGTGTTTGAGTTCTGCGATTATCCATAAGAGGGTGAAAAACTGTGGGGAATTTATAAAGGTATGCTTTCAATTGGGAGTTTTTTTAAAGGAAGAGAAGAGTGGAGTTTCTTTTTCCAGTTTTGAGATTTCGAGGGAGAGTTGAAGAAGTTCTGCGATAAGAGTTTGAAGCTGAAGTTGAGTTATTTTTGAGAATTCTTGATAGGTGAAGATGCGAGCGTAGGGAAAGAGTTTTTTAAGGTCTGAAGAGGAGAGGTCTGTAGTTTGTGGAGTATAAATAAAAATAAATAATTCGTGGGGATAAATTTTTGCGCAGTCTAGAGCCTGATCGAAGCTAAAGGGTGTATCTCCGGCGTAAATAATAAGAAAATCTTGTTGTAGTTTTTTTCTTTTTGTTTTGTCTAAGAGGGAAGTGTAGGGGACACGAATAAGTTCGATAAGGGGGTTGAGTGAAAAGAGATGTCCGAGGGGGTGAGTTGTGGTGTTGTGAGACTGAGGTGTAAGTCGAGGGAATGTTCTAGAGGACCGACATAACACACGATCTTTTTTTGTCGCTTCACAAGTATGAAGAAAGATGTAATTTTATAAATCTATTCTTTTAATCTGAAGAGAACTGTAACACGATAGAGGAGTTTGCTTGTCATTTTATTTTTTGAGTAGAGTGCTCTGGAGAGAATAAGTTCGTTGTTTTTGAATTTTCGTTTGAGTTTTTGTCCGAGGGATTTGGTAAATTCATTGGAGCTGATATAAAAGTCCATTCCGTATTTGTGTTCTACTTCTTTGGAGATGAAAACGTCTGGTCTTTTGTGAAGTTCTTCAGAGATGAACGTAAGAATTGGAGCTGTTGCTGGTCTGAGTTGGAGGATAGCTTCGTAGTATCCTGCGTGTTTTGGGTGGTTCATAGTTCGAAAATGAGGATGAAGGGTATTTTTTTAATGTAAAAAATTTGGTTTTTTGTAACAATTCCTGAGTGGAGTGCGAGGGTAATAGCTTTTTTGCCAATGAGAGTTGCGTTTCTAGTTTTTTGAAGTTCTTCGAGTGCTTCTTTTTTTTTAATTTTTTTGCCTTTGAAGAAGTGTTTTTGTATTTCGAGTTTGAGTTCTTTTTCTACAAATGTTTTTCCAAGTAAATCTTCATCGCAGAGTGCGAGGATTTCTGTTTTTTTATTATTGTGTTTTTTGAGGTACATTTAGAGGCTGTTTGGGATTTGTTTTTGTGCTCCGCATGCTGCGCATTTGAGGTAGTTTTGTTCGTCTTTTTTTATGATTTGTGTGTCTGGTTTTCCACAGGTCATGCAGAGAACGTAGATGTTTGCGTAGTGTTTTATTTTTTGGTTGATGAGTGAGGAGCTTACTTTTCTTCCGAGGACAAGTCTTGATCCATCTATGTTTCCTGGTGTTGCGAGTTCTTTGAGTAGGTATTTTAGAAAGTGTTGCATATCTCTTCTGAAGAGGTCTATGATTTCTTTGAAGTTGGTG
>JAHFKM010000074.1 GCA_023245385.1 archaeon | reverse complement strand
CTCTTGTACAAAATCTATATTCTTCACTATAAGATCAGGATGTTCATTTTCTAATTCCTTTCTCGAAAACTTTCCAGTTACAACAGCAATTGTCTTTATTTTAGCTCTCTTTCCAGCACGAATATCAAAAATAGAATCTCCAATAATTCCTTTAACTTTATGATGTACCAACTTCCTCACTTTAAAAATCTCATCAGGAAAAGGCTTTCCCCTTTTTACCAGATCACTCCCAATAATAACCCTAAACAATCCTAAAGGAATACCCGCTCCCCTTAACAAAGCCTTCACTTCTTCTGTACTACTATTAGAAATTAATGCAAGATCATATCCCCTCTTTAACTTTCTTAAAACACTCACTGTTCTCCCAGTCATAAGTTTTGCTCTCTTCCAATATTTCTTAATCACTAAACGATTATGATCAGCTAAAACTCTTTCTCTCATCTCTTTAGAAATATTCGGGAAAAACTTTTCAACAACACTCTCTTTTATTTCACCATTCAAGCGCCTCTTCAAAACTGAAATATTTTTTTTCTTTAACTTATTTTTAACAAACGCCTCATTAAACGCCGCAACATGTGTATCATCAGACTTAACTAAGGTATTATCACAATCACAACAGAGTAAACTCTTCATCGCTCAAACATCCACAAATATTCCTTCTTTACTCTTTTCACAAACTCTCTGAATTTTAAAACACCAAACTCAGAAACAATTCCTTTTATTAAATCCGGATCAATCTCCTCAAACGCAGGATTCAATACTCTCACTCCTTTTGGAGGATTCACCCAAACTTCTTTCGAAGATCTCTCTTCAATTTTTGTTTCTCTTTTCAAATACACAGACTCAAAATCAAACTTCCACGCACACGCACACACATACAAAGGAATATTAAAACACGCAGCAGTCTCAGCAACAAGCCCAGAACCAATCTTGTTATACACTTTCTTCTCTGTAATCGAATCAGCACCAATCATTACAAGATCTGAAGATTTTATCGCTAAACGCATCGCGCTATCCACATAATGCAAATTCTTAATTCCCAACTTTGCAAGATCACCCGATGTTCTCCTTCCCTGAAACAAGGGACGTGTTTCAGTATTCACAACAACAAAATCTTTTCCATCACCCTTTGCTTTTTTTAAAATCCTATTAACTGTCGAAGCATGGCAATGAGTATACACCTTCACATTCTCCTTAATTAACGAAGCACCATACCTTGCTATTTTCTCATCAGCATTTTCAAAATACTTTAACGCTTCTTCACTATTCTTTTTCAAAGCAAAACGAACAGCATTCCTCAACGCAGGCTCAGTAGGTCTTAATGAAAAAAGCTTCTTCACCCCCGCTGAATCTTTTTTATACCGCAAAGCAAGAACCGCAGCCTTCGCCACGTTTTCCGCCCCTTGTATCTTCACCTCTTCAATTCCTCTACAGATCTTTTCAAATGAACCCATAGACCCTTTATTTTAATATTTCTATATAAACCTACCGAGATCTCTTCTTTTTTCTCCCAAAATAATAATATCCTCCTGCGACACTGACCCCAAGAACAGTAAATACAAGTAAAATACTCCTTCCCCTACCCACTCCCGCTTCACCCTGCTGCACTGCAAGACCAGTCATTTCGTTCCCACTTTCTTTATTATCTTCCCTAAGAAGAACCCTCACCGCAATTCCCGGAATAATCCCAATCCCTTTTTCTTTCTCACTTACTCTTGTTTCAACAATAATAAAAGTTTCACTCTTTTCACTTCCTTCCTTAAGAGATACCCTTACTGATGTTCTACTCCTTTTCTCAATCACACCTGAAGTCCTCTCAACACTCACACTCTTCGGATCATCAGCTCTCAAAGTAAAGATCACAGAAAGATCGTTCGGATTCACAATAATAATCTTTCCTGAAGGATCACTTCTCAAATCTACTACATTCGGAGAAACGCCAACACCAATCGCGCTCACACTAGACACAAAAAAAAGAAAAATAAATAAAAAATAAGCTTTCATTGTTCTCAATGGTTCACGGCAACCACATGCACCTCCCCTAAATAATTTCCGTTCTCAGTCTCACTAGGAATAAACAACTCAAATCCTAAAGGCATTTCCTCATTTTCCCCAACAGTTACATTCACTCCAACCACTTTCAAGTTCGCGTTCATCACTCCAGATATATCACTTTCAAAATCGTTGTCCAAACTATATTTCACATTCTCAATCGCAATCAACTTCGCTCCATCAGTGAGATTGGTTCCATACACTCCAATATCAATCGCAACATTCCCAGCATTCTTTAACGAAGGCGCACTTTTTGTTGTAACATCAAGATCTCCAAGAATCTTCGCAGACTTCCCCACAGTCGCATTCTCAAACACTAAGGAATTAGCATCAACTGTCAAAGCAGCCATCGCAAGATACTCAAACGAAACATTCTTCACATCCACTAAATTTCCCTCATCAGTCACGTTCATCTCAATTGTGTAAGTTCCAGGATTCAGAAAATAGTCCAAAGAAAAATTCACACTATACTTTGTCGTCGTCGCGTTTATCTCCTCATCAGGAATGAACACTACTGTTTTCTCGAACGATACAGGACCGCTTACTCTCCCTACAACTTCTCTTACATTTCTCTCACTATCACTTACCATTACTTCAATCTTCACCTCTCTTTTCTCACCAGGAAGAGGACTCACTTGTATTCCACTCTTTATATCATCATCATCCTCTACAAAAATGCTTCCCAACACAGGCCTCTCATTCGTGATCGCAACACTCATAGCGATCTTACCATCAACAGACACATTCGCTTGCTTTTCAGATGATAAAAAAAAAGTAGCGTTCTCAAAAGAAGGAACAGCTTCTAAAAAATCAGCACTATTCTTTTCTGTGTCCTCGAACAAATTTACCCTTTGTATACTTAATCCTTCAATACCATTCGCCATCGGTATTCCCTCAAATAATCCAGCCATAATACCCCCACTCGCACCCCAACCAACTGCATCAACAATCGAACCATTCGCAACTAACGCCACACCAGCATCAGTATTTGTCAAAGATATTGCCTCTTCATGATCTGCATTCGGCCATGAACTATTATCTTTACTTACAGCCCAACCAGCATCAGCAATAAGATAAAAACTTCCAGACTCAAGAACTGTTCCCAACGGAACTGTCGCATCAACAGCAGAAGACTCAGTCTTCAAGATGTACCCGCTGATATTCACCTCCTGAGAAGTTGGATTAAATAATTCTACAGCTTCTCCACCAGACTCAGTGTTTATCGGATTGTATAAGACCTCACTAATAACTACATGATTCGGCGCCGCAAACACTGTCGCAGCTACCAACATTCCCACCAATACATACAAAACACCAATCTTTTCTTTTTTTGTTTCCATCGAACCACCCCCGATTCATTAAGTTAAATACTACTCAAAGAACCCTTCATAAACTCTCGCTAGAAAAAACCGGAAAAATCACGACAATAAATTTTTTTTATTTAGCACCAACACTACTTGGTGCGTAAAGAAGCCATTATACTCAAAAGCTTTTTTTGCTTCCAAAGCAGGAACAATTCCTTTTATTTTAGATTCTAAACCCTTCTCTCTTGCTTGCAATTCGCTAATCTCTGGAATAGTAGATGGTTCATTTTTTTCGCGCGTGACTCCTCGACTAAGCGCCTCCGGCGCTACCCCCCCGACAACACGAGCAATATAATTGACGCTGCTGACGCCAATGAAACCGCCGTAATTGCCATTGCTAAGGACAGACACACGACCCTGTGCTTGTTCAGGATTAAATATATTATTCAGATTGAATGGGTGCCATACTCCTAACTTCTCCCAATTATAAGGTTGCCCTTGCACTCTGTTAATAATTTCTTGTGCTGCTTCTTTGCCACCTGCATAGATAATCATTTGTGAATCAGTAACATTCCCACTCTTATCACAAAGTCTGCTTATTTTACCATACCCAGATTTTGTTTGACGAGCAAGTTCTAAAGGA
>JAHFKM010000073.1 GCA_023245385.1 archaeon | reverse complement strand
TCTAAAATAAAAAAAATTAGACGTCCTTGACGCCCCCTTCTTCAATATTAAAGATCGCCTCACCATCAGGCAAATGCGGACTGTCAATCAGCTTCGCAACTCTCGTTCCCTTCTTTCCCTTTCTCAAATAAATTCTTGTTTGAGAATTATGTCCAACAATGTGACCTCCAATCGGAGCAGTAGGATCACCAAAAAACATATCCGGCTTCGCCATCACCTGATTCGTCACATACACAACCAGATTGTACGCATTCGCAATCTTCATCAAAGTGTGCATATGCTTGTTAATCTTCTGCTGCCTATCAGCTAACTGTCCCCTTCCACTAAAGTCCGCTCTAAAATGAGACATCAACGAATCAACCACCAACAACTTTACCGGCAAGCCCTCATTCTTAATCAAATCCTCCACCTTTTCCGCTAAAAGCATTTGATGATCCGAGTTAAACGCTCGAGCGACTTTTATATTTTTCAAAGCTTGCATAGGATCCATTCCTCTCGCCTCAGCCATCTGCTTAATTCTTTCCGGACGGAACGCTCCCTCGCTATCAATATACACACAAACTCCCTCAGCACCACCCTGCTCTTTCGTAAGCTGCACATTCACCGCCAACTGATGTGCGATCTGGGTCTTACTGGATCCATACTCCCCAAAACACTCTGTGATCCCACCAGACTCAAATCCGCCGCCCAACAATCCGTCAAAGGCTTTCGAACTTGTTGAAATTCTTAAAATATTTTTTCTTTTTTCTAAGAGCTCCTCACCAGACTCGAAGCCCATGTTCATCGCTTTTCTCGCAGCCTGAATAACTTTTCTCGCAGTCACCTCTGTCAAACCACCCACCTCAACTAACTCTCCAGGAGACGCAACAGCTAAGGAAAGCATCGTATCATACCCAGAATCTTTTAGTTTCTCAGCAGTCGCCGGACCAACACCTGGTAAATCTTCGATTGAAATTTCCTTACTCATCATCCTCACCTTCCTCGTTATCACTTAACAACAACTCTTCCTGCAACTTGTTTAAAATTACCATTAATTTTGGAATATCCTGCTTCCTCAAATTAATTGTTTCCTCTCTCCAAAGATCCTTATCCTTATCCTTCCAAGAACGCCTGATGCTGACAGTCTTAAACCCTACAATCGCATCCTTCACTTCTCTCTCATTAAACCAGATCGCACCCTGAATATTTCCAGCACGATATTGCTTTATTGGTCTATTTGCCATCTTTTTCCTCCATTTGGTTTCCCATTTTTTTCAAAAAAACCTCAACTAGCTTAGAACTAAGGGAACACACCTCGCTCTTCGCCTGTTTCATGAGGTTAACCCTATAAAAGTAAAAGAGATATATAAACATTCTCAGGTTGTGTCGCCTGTGTCGCCTGTGTCGTTAGATAAAGAAGCTCAATAAAAAAAAGCCTCTTTCATTAAAATAAGCTGTTCTAAAAAAAGCGCTAAGAGCACCCTCAAATTTATAACAAACCCTCTTTGATCAGATCAGGAATATACACTTCAAAAGAAGGAGCAAAATTGAATCTTTTATTTTCAAAATCTTCTCTACTCATCCACTCAAGCGATTCTACTTCACGAGAAACGACTAGCTCTCCAGAATAAGCAACAAAATACAATTCCAAACTTAAAGAATTATTACTGTGCGCAGCCTGAGCAATCTCATAAGTATTATAAGGTTTGCAAGATGTTAACTTAATCTGTAATTCTTCTTTAAGTTCTCTCCCTAAACATTCCTCAGCAGTTTCAATTACTTTCGTTAACGGATTAATTTCATACTTCCCCCCAGGATTAATAAAAAAAGGTTTGTTCAAAGGCTTCACAATCAACAAACGCTTCTCTAGAATAATCAATGCTCCAGCTTTACGAATCTTTTCCATTGTCCCATGTAAACTGCAAACTTTCTTTAAACCTTTCTTTTTGCTATCCCCTGCAAATGTAAACATTTAAATATTTCAACATACATTTACATCTTATGGCAACGATCACCGCAAATATCAATGACGAAGTAGAAGAAACTTTTAGAAAAAGAGTAGAACAAGTCTATGGTACAAAAAAAGGAACACTTGGAAAAGCACTTTCAGAAGCCATGCTCGAATGGGCAAAAAAGAAAGAATACTTTGAAGCGTGCATGAAACTTCTTGATAATGGAATTAACATGGGGAAACTGAAATACAAGACTAGGGCGGAACTCCATGACCGCCATTGACACGAACATTCTTGTCTACGCCTTCGATGAAGCTTACCCTGAAAAAAGAAAAAGAGCCAAACAAATTGTTACAGAGATCTTTCAGGGAAAAAGAAAAGTTTTTATTACCAATCAAATTCTTGCAGAGTTTGCTTCAGTCATTACGAAAAAAATAGAAAAACCTGTTTCTAAAGAATCTGCTGAAATTATTATCGGCGCGATCCTCTCAAGTGAAAATTGGAAAATACAAGATTATACTGGAGAAACAATTCTAAGCGCCTTAAAATCTTCGAAACCTTTTTGGGACGCACTAATTATCGAAACATTGAAAGAAGCGAAAGTTACTAAGATAATTACCGAAGACGAAAAAGGATTTTCTTCAGAACTAGAAATAGAAAACCCTTTCAAAGCTTAGACTTAATATACTTCACCTGCTCTTTCGTCAATTTCATTTCCCTCGCGCTTTCTATCTGCGAATCAATTAACTCTTTTTGCATTTCTGACCAGATAAGATCGTCATTCTCCTTCACAAAATTCGCCCACTTCTCCACATACCTCATGCGTTCTCTTCTGTTTAGCTCTTTATTCATACACTCCCTCCGAAAGAACTATATTCTTATAACTCTCAATTTTTCCTTTATCCAAATTTTTAAAAACTACTTCCAAATGCCTCGCATCTTCCAGATCCTTATCTGACTTTAGAAAATACCGCTTAAACACACTCTGATACTCTATCGGAGAAAAATACAAGAATCCCCCATTGTAAAAAACTTTTATCTTTTCTCTTAAAATCTTTTTCTGCGAAGACTTTTCTGCAATATTCATTTCAATCCTCATCAAAGGAAGATCCTTCTCCCATAAGTTTATCGGAATTTCAGACCCAAAATACTCTTTATACAACTCCGCCGCATTATCCACATTAAACTCGTATCCTTTACTCGTCGCTTCTTCACAGAGCTTTCTAAAATTTTCCCAACTTATATCTCCAATAAAAATATCAACATCCTCAGTCGCTCTCGCCCTTCCAAAGAAGATCGAAACATAACCACTAATAACCACATACTCTGTATACTTACTTATAATTTTCAGCGTATCAATAACAAAGAGATCCAACTTCGTCAAATGCTTCTTTATTCTTAACTCGTTCTTTACAACTTCAAATTCAGCCATTCTTCTTAGAACGTCTTCAACTTATAAAAAGCTTCTCACAGCAAATTAACCTTCTTCAAACTTATATAAATATCAACCAGGATAAGAGCAACAAGGACAAAACTTTCTGCAAAACCACCAGTCCGCATAAACCCAGAAATTCTTTTCTTAGAAAAAGGATAAAGAAAGGCAACACCTTCAGATGTACACGCATCACCAATCAAATGCGCGACGTATCCTATAACTACTGCTAATCCTAAAAATTGCAAATGAAAATACTTTAAAACAAAATATAAAATAACCGGAGGAAAGATCGAATGAAAAAAACCACGATGACCAAAAACAATTCTAATACACCAAGAGATCGGATAAATCTTTCTCCCAAACTTACTCTTCTCAGTATCCACATCCGGCAAGGCACTCAAGATTGTAACTAAGGGAATAAAAATAAACGGATAAGCAGGATGCAAAATACTTAAAGAAAACAAAGCTATCAAAAAACCCAAAGCCAAATGCGTTTTAAACATCATAAATCTCTAAACTCATATCCTACTTATTAATCTTCTCAAACAAACAACAACTACCCTCCAAACTTTAAAGATCTCATTCCAAACTCTCTGAATTCATCCACTTTCCATCTCAACAATTAATTTCTCAGGATCAGGATCCTCAACAGCAGAAACAACAAACTCCGTCCTATTAAACATCGCGTTACTCACAACTTTCCCCCTCAACAACAACTGCTTCCCAC